>JAIECJ010000130.1 GCA_029068555.1 Lachnospiraceae bacterium | reverse complement strand
ATTGGCTGTGCCGGGCGCTTTGTTTTTGTCCTTTCCCAAGTACATTCAAAACTCCGTTCCACTTCTGGACTTTTTGTTCTCCTGTCAAGCAAGGACTAAAAAAAAATTTACTTTTTCGGTGATTGAAAAAGTGCAGGCGCATAGCCCACACTTTTACGTTGTTTCTGTATCAAAAATACCACTTTCAAATTTCCAGTATATCTCTATCCTGTTATTGGAATATACCTTCACTTTGTCAATCAGCTTTTCCTTGATTTCTTCTGTCAGTTCCATTTGTTCTGCATAACACATAAGCTGGCTGACATGTTTTCTCTCCTGCTGAAATCTTTCATCTTGTTCTACCCGGCTGTTCTGTAATTCGTCCAGACGCTGTTCCAGTTTTACCGCCTCGGCATCATATTCTTTCTTCTTTGCAAGAAAATCATTCCTCGAAAGACCGCCGTCCCTGTACTGCTCATAGAGCGGCATCCACGTTTTTTTCAGGGCGGCAATGGTTTTTGTCAGCGACATGATCTCTCCATCCGCGGAATATGGCACTGTTCTGCTGCGTGCATTCTGTGACAGCTCCGATTCTTTTACAAACAGCTGTATCTGCTGTTTCAGGGCATCCATAACCGCACGGTCTGCTTCCTCACGTTTTATGGACGCCCCGCGGCAGCTGCATTCCCTAACCAGATATCTTTGCCCGCACTGGATAATGCCTTTTCCGGTATCCTGCATTTTTCTCCCGCAATAACCGCAGTGATAAATATTCTTTCCTTTTCTCCCGCTCTGTTTAAACGTGGTCTGCTTTATCACTGAGTTTGCTTTCAGGTACAGCTCATATGACACGAGCGGTTCGTGTGTATTCTCAACACGCACCCATTCCGACGGGGCTTTCCTGACACGTTTTCCGCCGACTGTGAATGAAGATGTTTTTAGCGAGACCATTGTTCCCGTGTACCGCTCGTCTCTGATCATGCGGCGTATTTTCTCGGCAGTCCAGCGGCACTCCACCCCGTATATGCCCCATTCCTGTCTTGAACCCTGCATGATCTGGTTTTCTGATGGGGACGGTATCCCTTTTTCGTTCAGCATCCGTGCGATTTTCAGGGGCGACATGCCGGATGCCGCCAGACTGAAAATCTCCCGCACGGTCTCACCAGTTTCTTCATGTATGACCAGCTGATGGATACTGCTACGGTCACGCCTATAGCCATACAATGTAAATGTGGCATTGTACTCACCTTTTTCCGCCATACGCTTCCATGCTATTTTCTGCTTCTTTGAAAACTCACGACTGTAAAAGTCATAGATCATGTTTTTAAAGGCAACGTCAAGACCGCCCGTTGTCCCCTCAAAGTTTTTACTGTCATATCCGTCATTGACGGATATGAACCTTATGCCGAGGAACGGGAAATACTGTTCCAGGTAATCGCCCAGCTCCACATAATCCCTGCCAAACCGCGAGAAATCCTTGACAATGATGCAGTTTATCCTCCCTGATTTCGCAAGCTCCATCAGCTCCGTAAAAGCCGGCCTGTTGTCAAACTTTACGCCGGAATATCCGTCATCACATTTTTCAATGACCGTGCCTCCTGCAAACTCTTCATGGTTCCTGATAAAATCCCACAGAAGCTCCCGCTGGTTCGTGATGCTGTTGCTTTCTCTTTTGTCATTCCTGCTGGACAGATCCCTGTCCTCCTGTGACAGGCGGATATACAGCGCGGTCACATATCCGTTTCCGTCCTGCATACTTCACCTTTCCTTTCTTCGACTGCCTGTATTAATTCTTCAAGTTCGTCACGGAAACGAAAACATATCTCCAGACTTTTGTCACTGTGTACATAAATCTTCTCAATAAATGCATGTACGATTTCATCTGTCAGGACATCAAAATCCATATACTGTCCAGCCATTGTTTCAAGCCTGCTGTCTTTTGTGCAGCCTTTGTTATATTTTTTCTGCATCTCCTGAAGTTCCGAAATCCTCTGTTCCGCAGCAGCGGCCTCGTCCAGATATTTTTGTTTTGCATACAGGTAATCACTTTCGTTCAGAATCCCGTCCGCATAATCGTTGTATAATGCAGCTGCCCTCTGCTGTGCCTTTTTCTTCCGCCTGCAGGCTTCGGAAATCTCTTTCCGGTATCCGTCGTTTATCCGCCCTGCCTGTTCTGTACGGTTTAATCCGTCCAGCGCCTTCCTGCTGTCCAGAAAAAGCTTTATGTGAAGCCTGACCGCTTCCCCAACTGCCAGTTCAGCCTCCTTTTTATTCAGGTGCTTCTTTGTACAGCCTTTTTCCTTTAAATTCTGGTATGTTGGGCATACATATCTGTAATACATCCTTGGCGGATCAAGTTTTACCCCGCTGTTGTCCCGCCGGAGCTGCATCAGCCTACCACAATCCCTGCAGACCAGTATTCCTTTTAATAAGTTCGGCTCTTTCGACAGCTCATTGTGCCTACCGTAACTGGCATGGTATTTCTCCCTGTCTGCCTTTTTCATCAGGGCGACCTTTTCAAAAACCTCCCTCTCCACAATTGGTTCATGGGTATTTCTTACACAAATTCTTTCTTCTGCGGAAACCCTGTGTCTCTTTATGCCCTGGCACAATGACGTTTTGCGTATTCCCTGCTCCATGTCTCCTACATACGCTGAATTTTCCAGCAGTGTGGACAGCGTGCTCACTGTCCATAACTCCGACCTTACTGTCTTTCCCCGTCCTTTCATGTACTGATACAGCGACGGAGATGGAATGCCGTCATCATTCAGTTTCCTGACGATAGCTGTGAGGCTCTCACCGGCAGCCCTTCTGCGGAATATGTTCCTGACTATCTCTTTCACTTCCCCGTCAACAACAAGTTTTCCATGGTCTGCCGAATCCTTCACATATCCATAGGGTGCGGATACCCCGATATATTTTCCCTGTTTCTGCCTGACACGGAGTGCGGAACCAATCTTTTGCGACAGATCCTTTGCATAGATATCGTTGATCAGGTTTTTCAGGGGAACAATCAGTCCGTCCTCTGTAAGGTCTGAACTGCTGCTGTCATAACCGTCTGTCACCGCGATGAAACGGACATTGAAAAATGGAAATATCTTCTCAATGTAATCACCCGCCTCGAGATAATTCCTGCCGAGTCTCGAAAGATCCTTTACAACAATGCAGTCAATCTTCCCTGCCCTCATGTCCGCGATCATGCGGTTAAAAGATGGGCGGTCAAACACTGTTCCCGTGACTCCGTCGTCGAAATATTCGGATATTACCTGTAAATACGGCTTGTCCTTCACATATTCCCTGAGCAGACAAAGCTGGTTCTCTATCGTTGTTCCCGCGTCCCTGTTGTTTTCGTCCGCGGACAGCCTTGCATACAGCGCGGTGCGGTACACTTTAAGGCTCGTATTGGCAGTTTCCGGTGTCTGTATGACGGCCTGTTTTCTACTTTTTCTTGCCATCTACATCACCATCCCTTCCGCATATCTGCCATCATGAATATACGGGGTTATTTCCTCATGAAAGTTGAAAATGACCTCAATCCTCTTTTTATCATATACCCGCACCTGCTTTACCAAAGCAGCTACCACAGCACGGTCCAGCTCTGTTATGTTCTCATACTTTTTAAAAGTATCAATCCATTCCTGCCTGCTGCCTTTGTTGTTTTTCAGCAGCTCCACCTCATTTTCGTAGGAAATGATTGCTTTTTCGGAAACGGCTGACTGGCTGGCATACTCCTCTTTCATCTGCATGTATTCCTGTTTTGTCAGGATCCCGTCCTTGAAATCCTCGTATAAATGCAGTTTCCGTGCATCTGTCCTGGCTTTTTTCTCTTTTTCCAGCCTGATCCGCTCCTCATATTTTTCAATGCCTGCCTGTTTCCACTGCAGTTCATCAAGCAGCGCGGACGCATTGCAGATTCCCAGCATCTCGCTCACATGGAGCTGTATGGATTTCAGCACCGCCTCCATCAGGTCGGATTCACTGATACGGTGTGGGGAACACTCCTGCTTATTTTTCTTGTTGGCAGAGCAGACGTAATAGACATACTGCCTGCCATTTGCCGGAACGGTCTTGCGCACCATGCCCTCCATGCAGTCGCCGCACACCAGGACGCCTGCAAGCGGATACACCCTGTCACTTCCCGGAGTGCACCGTGTATCCAGCCTTAAAAGCTCCTGTACAAGTTCAAAGTCCTGCCTGCTGATGACTGCCTCGTGGCTGTCCTCAATGCGCACCCACTGGCTTTCCGGCTTCATCACCCGCGTTTTCACCTTATAGTTGGGCGTTGTCTGCCTTCCCTGTATGAGCACGCCCGTATAAAGCTCATTTGTCAGCACCCTTGTGACGGATACGGGATTCCACTCCGGCGTCTCTCCCATGTCAAACGAGGTTTTCAGGTGGATTCCGATGCTGTTCTTATACGCAAGGGGCGGAAGGATACCTTTTTCGTTCAGCGCATCCGCGATCGCCTGCTGGCTCATTCCGAGCAGCTTCATTCTGAATATGTCTTTCACCACACCTGCCGCATATTCATCAGCCACAATCCGGTTCTTATCCTCCGCTGACTTCCGATAGCCATATGACACAAAGGCACCTATATATTCCCCTCTTTTCCGCTTCACTTCGAGATTGCTCCGTATTTTTATGGAAATATCCCTGCTGTATGCGTCATTGATCAGGTTCTTAAACGGAACCATCATTTCACTGCCACCTGCATTGTTAAGGCTGTCGTACCCGTCCGTGACGGCAATGAAACGAACGCCCATCATAGGGAATATTTTTTCAATATATCTTCCCGCCTCGATATAATTCCTGCCAAAACGGGACAGATCCTTTACGATGACACAGTCCACGCTGCCGGTCCTGATGTCATCCAACATCTGCTGGAAATTTGGACGATTGAAGTCAACACCGCTGTAACCGTCGTCCACCCTCACGGAATGGACATGGATCTCCGGGTGTTTTCCCACATAGTCCATGATTAGGTCTTTCTGGTTTGAGATACTGTTGCTCTCGAGCCTGCCGCCCGCTGCAACATCGCCATCTTCCTTTGATAACCTTAAGTAGATGGCTGCCTGATATACTTTAGAATTGTCTGCCTTCATCCTGCACCGCTCCATTCTTATGATTTTCAAATTAAGATTGCCCAGTCTTAATCCAAGAATCAGAAGCCTGCACTGATGTCAGCCCTATTTTTTATGATTCTTAGATTAACACAGTTTTTGGGATTTTTCTACCTTTTTTCATAAAAAAATCAGGTTCACACCGCGAGGACTAATTCCTGAAAACGTTCCGTAAGGGTTGCGTCACCTGAATAACTTGATTTTACAATGATATTCCCTACCCTGTAGCAGTAGGGATTTTTTACCTGCCGGATAAATTCTGCTTTCCGCTCGTCCCCTTCTAGGGATTTGTCTATGCTGAGCTTTGTGATGTCCACCAGCTCCTCTGGGTGCACTGTCCTGATGTCTACTGCCTTCATTTCTTCAACTGTCATGGTTATTCCAGCCTTTCCGTTTTATTATATCTGATGGATATTTCACCTGTTCAAATTTGTTGGAACAGAATGTATTTGAAATCTTATCCCCTCATACAGAAAAGCTTTCCTGTCCGTAAAACTTCCCTGTATCAGAAGATAATGCAGCATTGAATGCTGCATCCTCCTGACAATCTGAAAATATCAGATTTGTTCCATTCTCATGGGTCCCCGAACCGGGTAACATACACTGGGGAAGCTCCCCCTCGCTGCGCTTTGGTCATTGCCCAATCATGGATTGCTCCATCCCTGACCGCATCCGCAGGCAGCCACTCCCGGAAAATGCTTTCGCTGAGATTCCGGCGCTGTTTTACCTCATTATCCCCGGCTGCTAAACCGGTAGGCACAATCCTCTGCTCAGCGTGAAAAAAGTCTGCCTCTCAGACTTAGTACTTCTCCGCGAAGTAGCCTTTGCTACGAGTGGAAATTGCTTTTAGCAATTAGAAGTACTTTTCACGCTACCTTCACGGGCAACAATGTTCTCCACTGCAGGTATGTCATCGCACGAAATGGGATTCTGCCACCCCTGCCTGTCACCGACAGCCAAAGGCGAAAATAAAATCAGGTGTATGCGTGTCCTATTTATTTTTATGGCTCAACCGAGCCTATAAACATGATAGGACACAACGCCTGATTTTTTAACGGCATAGTCTGGAAAACAGCACGGCATTATATGGCAGGTGCATTTCTGCCAAAATCCATGTAGGATATATCTTGGAATACAAAAGATAAGGAGATTTTGATTATGAATGATTTACAGACACATGTAACCAACTATCTGGACTACTGCCAGAATCAAAAACGGCTGGATTCCAAAACACTGCGGGCGTACAGGATTGACCTGTCCCAGTTCTGCAGTCATATCCAGCCAGCTGATATTTTAGAAATTACTCCAAAACTGCTGGAAGATTTCATTACCGGGCTTCACCAGAAATACAAGCCCAGGACAGTAAAAAGAAAAATCGCCTCGTTAAAAGCCCTTTTTCACTACTTTGAATACAGGGATCTGATCGAACGGAATCCTTTTAGTAAAATACAGGTAAAATTTCGTGAACCTGTGCTCCTGCCTAAAACGATCCCGCTCCATACGGTCGAAACATTTTTATCAACTATCTACAAACAGCTGTCAGATGCCAAAACAGACTATAAGAAACGCAATGCTTTGAGGGATGCCGCCGTGATTGAGCTGCTCTTTGCTACCGGAATGCGTATTTCCGAGCTCTGTTCCCTGAATGAGGAAAATGTAAATCTGTATGACCGGACGATATTAATCTATGGAAAAGGCTCTAAAGAACGGAAGGTACAGATTGGAAATGATGATGTTGTCAGTATTCTGGAACGGTATAAAGCGGATTTCCAGACGGAAATACAAAGCTGCGGACACTTTTTCGCAAACCAGAATGGTAAGGAACTGTCAGACCAGGCTGTCCGCAGAATGATCAACAGGTATACATCCCTTGCGGCGATTGACCTGCACATCACGCCGCATATGTTCCGCCATACCTTTGCCACAAGCCTGTTAGAGGCTGATGTTGATATTCGGTATATCCAGGAGATATTGGGGCATAGTTCGATTAATATTACTGAGATTTATACGCATGTTGCTATGTCTAAGCAGAGGGATATTCTTACTACGAAACATCCGAGGAAGGATTTTCAGATATAACTTAAATAGACATCATTTGTAATAAAACTCCTCGCAGCAGAGCTGCGAGGTATCAGCCCGAGACTCGCTTCGCTCGTCATTAGTTTGCTACGCAAGCAGAGCTACGGGGAATTAGACCCTGAGGGATTAAAAATTATGCCTCTTATAATGATTTTATGCACTTTTTCACCATGTGCCAAACATCAAAATAATAAAAATATAACTGTGCAGTTTATTAGCCCTCGTTATAACTAAACTCATCTATCAAACTTCAATACAGATTTTACATAGTTGTTTATGAAGATTATGAATTTACGTTACAGCTATACCTTCATAGACCTTTATAACAGAAACGTAATTGCCAACATAACAGACTTACACTTTTCCGATAATTTGACAGTTCATATCTGGCATAAAGTGTTGTCCAGCAAAGAACACTTCTACTAAACAGCAGCCATGGAAATCAGCATATGTCAAAGGCTTACATAGACTTTTACAATTACATCTATGTAAGCCAAAGCATAAGAATGGGCAAATACTCATACAATAATGTACTTCTCAATATCCCCAAAATAACTTGTACGAGTTTCAGACGAAAAAAGAGCCATCCCAGACAGTTAAAATATTTTGTTCTGTTTGTATGCAATCTTAAAAAGTAATTTGACCTGAATTATTTACGGAGCCCCAAATTCCATTCCGACTCTTTCTGTAGAATTAATTGAACAATTGATCCGACAACTTACCGCAGTAAATCAATAACATGCGTTCCTCATAAAACTTTATTATTGCATCGATTCAGGGAATTCAACAGTACACTTCCCTGAATCGATGCAGCAAAATGACAGAGTCGTGGCAAAAATGATATAATATCTTATTCCAGAATCTGAGTAGAACAAAACTCGCAAAATTCTACTCCAAAGAACACAAATCACGCCATTTCCCTAAAATCAATATAGCATACTGGGTAGCTTTCTTGAGGCATCTTTCTTTTTATGAGTCCGAATACCCGTTCCTCATGCGTGGAAATAATAAGCTGTCTATCCGTATTTTCCAGAATGTTCCGAAGCAAATCCACAAACCCAACAATATTCATCTCATCGAAATGGCCAATTGGATCATCGATAAAAATACTTTTCAATGGCACATCCTCCTTCTGCAACGCCCTTCCAAGAAAAATAGCAAACGCTACTACATTGAGCTGTGCCGTGCTTAAAAACCATGCTGGAGGATAAATGTCCCCTTTCTCCCCGGTCACACCAAAGGAAAGCCCTGGCTGCCCTTTCTCGTCAAAGGAAAACTCTGCAATCAGATGTTTCAGCTTTTCATGCGGCTCCAATTTTTCATAGATTTCTCCCATCCGGTATTTTTGCAAAAATTCTTCCATTTCCTTTTCCACTTTCCTCTTTTGGTGCAGGTAGTTTTCCTCAGCCTCTTCAAGATTCTTCTTCCCTGCTTTCTCTGCCTCTTCTGCCTCTTTTAACAAATCTGATGCTTCTTTCCACCGCAAGAAATAATTTTCAACTTCTCTGTTATATTTCAGCTTACCCAAAGCCTCTATGCACATCCCGATATTTTCCTTTTCTTTTAGAAAGCTCTGTCTCTTCTCCTCAATTATGCCCTTAAAATAGCCAGCGACATCTTCAGCTCTATCAGGCATATCTGCTATTGATATTTCTTCCATCCGTTTTTTTATTGACAATAAGTCTTTCTCTACTTTTTCTATCTTCGACTGCACCTGCATATCCTGTTTCTCATAATCTGGCTCCAACGAAACGGAAATGTCCTGCAATGTTTCCAATCTCTCATTACATTCTTCGAGCTGTTTTTTTCTTTTTTCATTTTGGGCTGTCTGATTTTCTATCCACTCTTTAAGCCCGGAATATGCCTGGGATTTTATAAACACCTCTGCATCTTTCATCATCGTGTACGATTCAGATGGCTGTGCTTCCATGCGCAGAATTAAATCCTTGGCTTCCTCCAATGCCCTCCTACAAATTACAAGCTGTTCCTGATAAGCTGTTTTCTGCTCTTTGTTTTTTTGTATATCAGTTTTCAGCTCTGCAATCTCTTTATCCAGCTTTGCATTCCATAAGCTTCGCCAATTACCGATTCCATCATCCTGATAAACTACATAAATGCCTTTTTCCTGATCCTGGTGTTGTATCTCTGACATGCCTTTTATCAACGCACTGACGCTTTCCTCGATTTCTTCATTCTGCTTCTTTTTTTCCTGAAGTTCCCCACAAAGCTTCTCTATTTTCGCCCCCAGTTCTTCTGCAAGTTTATTCTGATAACTGCTGCACTCGTCAATAAGGTTTTCGGCTTGCTGCCTAACCTTGAGCATTTCGTTTTCAAGCCCTTGCTTCTCCTTTTTCCTTTCTGCGCCTTCTTCTGAAACAATTTTATATGTATGCTGCAACAGTTCCTGATAACTGTCAAATTCTGTATTGCACACCGGGCAAATTGATAACTTTTGCTCTTCTATTACCTTCCTGCTATCTGCCAAAATCTTTTTAACACGCTCTTCCACTTGTTCTTCTGCCAAAATCTGCTGGGTTATCCGTGAGAGATTCTCTTTTAAGCCTTGATATGTCTTTATAAGCGACAAAAGTTTCTGTTGAATATGCTGAGGCATCGTTTCCTCTTCAATAGTTGCAATGCCTTTTCTGCATCTTTCTGCAGCTCCTTCGAAATCCCTTATTTTATTATTTTCCAACCTTTCCAGAGTTTTCTTTATTTTAGAGATTTGCCCCTGCAGATCTGTAATTTGCTTCTCGTAGTCCTTTTTCTGCATAACAAGTGTTTCCTGTTTTTCCCTAAGTTCTGCTAACGCTCGTGCATGCTCGCAAACAAGCTTATAGTCATTTTCCTCCCTCCGCTCCTTTTCCTTTTTTCCCACTTCTATGTTAAGCTTGTCCCCGTCAGCTTGTAGAACGAAAATACGCCTCTCTAAATCTTCAAGCTGCTTTTTAAGTTCGTCGAGCTTCCTATCTGCGCCAAAATATTGGACTGCCTCCTCATACCACCTCTCCCCTCTTTCGTATAAAACTCGAATTTCTTTCATTTCATCTTCATGCTTTCTCAACTCCTTTTCCAGTTCTTTCTTCTGACTCAGCAGCAAGCTTTTATTACGGCACTTCCCAAGATAGTCCTGTAGTTTTTTCTGCTCACAGAAATTCTTCTTTTTCTCTGCAAGCAATGTGCAATACGCACCAATATCATGTTCTATCTCTTGATCCAAATACTTGCAGCTTTTATCCACCGCCTTTGCTCGCTTTTCATATAAATCAAACTGGCTATCCACTAGACTGCTCCACTGCACATATTCCGATGCACTTATTGTCGAAAAATTCAATCTCTCAATGACTGCATTACCAGAGATTTCACGAAAATGTTCCACATCACGTTCCAATCTTTCAACAAAATTTCTGCCCTTTTCCAGTTCCTCATACTGCTGTTGCAATTCTTTAAACCTCTTCTTCGTATCTTCATATTGCCCACCTTCTTTCCGCTTTCGGCTATAAGCTTCTTCAAATTGCCTGCGCTTTTCTCCATCCGCGTCCCACAGACTCCCCCATTCCTTATAAAGTGCGGTTGGCTTCATTCCTGCAATAAATCCATCTATTCTATGATGTGGTAATATCAAATTTCCCCAAACTTGAATCTTTTCATCCGATAAGTACTTTTTCAACGGATTTTCCTTAGAACATTCCGCACGTCCTGCCCCATAATCTCTCTGTGTATGATCATTTATTTTTGAGACTTTACGTTTTACCCATTCACCATTCTGCTGGTATATTTTCACATATGCAGATTCGCTTTCTGCTTCTGTGTTTTTCAAAACAGGCGTTCCTGAAATATTCTTATCAGCAATCTCTGCAAAACGACTAACCGTTCCTGACAATGCCCACTCTATTCCATCAAAAAAACTCGTCTTCCCCATTCCATTTGGTGCGAATAGCACAATTAATCGCGCAATATTTTCCTCTTGGTTGAAATCAAAAATTCTTTTTCCCTTATATGCCCTAAAATTATATAATTCCACTTTTGTAACCATTGGGTTATTCGACTCAGGAACTACAAAAGCAAATGCAAACAACTTTTTTCTCACCAATTCCAACTTTTCTTCTATGGATAAGGTATGCTGTACTGATATAACAAATTTTCTTGATGAATATGTATCGTCTTCTATTTCTTTCACTAAATCTTTTTCCACTTCACCTGCTACAAAAAACCAAATATAAAAATTACTCCTCTCCAGCATATCTGGCACTTCACTCTGCACATGCACGGCAATATTGTCCACTATTTTTTCCCAGTTTTCTTTCAATTCCTTTGTATTATCAATCCTGCTGAAAAAAATATGTGCATAACCCGTCCCATATGTTTTCAATTTCCATTTATAATACCCTTCTATCCTATCTCCCAGCATCTCCTTTAACTCACCTGGAATGGTCTGTTCGCTCCAATTATACCCATATTCCATTCAATAATTCCTCCAACTTTTCTCTCATTTCTTCCTTTGTCTGACAGTCATCCAATTCGTTTAGCAAATACTGAACGTGGACAATTCCATAGTCTTTTTTCTTCATTTCCCCATCCAAAAGGTCATATGCAGCATCTCTGGAAAATTTTTTGTACTTGCCACCAGTTCCATATGCAATATTAGATATAATTCTCTTAAACTTTTCCCTTGGAAATATTTTTTTCATACCCGGATTTTCTCTGCTCTGCCAAATCAGAATACAATCCCCAGGAATTTGCTCTCCTAAAACAGAATGGTTTACAGCATTACCAACAACTGATGCCAAATCAGCCTTTCCATCACCTTCAGAACAGATATACTCGATTGACAGTCTTTTCCCTTCCTTGGATAAATAGTAAACATCGCTTACATTATCATGTAAAACCCTTGCAACAAACAATGGCCAGACACGTCCACACCAATAATGCATACAACTCTTTCTGCTTCCATCACAAATGGGAATATCATAGAACTTTTCATCACTAATCATCTGTTGCGGCAAACACTTCCTATCTATCTGGTGAAGTTCACCGCTAATTATCTGTCTTGATACCTCATCCATATCCTCCAGATATTTATCTTGTAAATCCATCATATCCCCTCTGTAAAATCCTGTCGGCGGTGTCCCTACACCATATTCCTCCATTGTCTCCCATCCAGCCTTTTTCAGTTCTTCAAATATCTCCGTACTTCCTATCGCACGAAACTGCCCATGCATTTCCTCAGTATCACAAGCAGCCACGACACCTATAAATACCGGACTGTCCTCATATTTGGCAATCAATCCTGTTCCGGAAAACCCCTTCATTTTTTCCTCGAACAGGTACGAGCCGATATTACAGGTTTTACAGGTTATCATTTTATTCTCTTTTTTCCATCCCAGGCAGCTTCCAAATAATTCTTCGTAGTCCTTTTTTTCTGCTGGGAATCCATATCCGGCAAAAATAATATCCCTTCTTATCTTTTCCTCTGGCAAACAAAATAATGGCATAATTTCTTCACCATTGCACGGAAATTCCTGTTTTTTGATTCTTAATACCACTATATCCTTATGCCGCTCTTTATATTCACTATCTTCCAGTTCAGCACATAAATTTCCTGTCAGTTCACTGTTCTCAAACAACGTGCGTATCTCAAATTGTGAAACTGGGTACTTCCTCGAAGTCTGTAGATAATCGATACAGATTTCATCGTTACTATTCATTATAAATGCTTTCAGAACAATATGACCTACTGTAATGATATATACATATATACTGTTTTTAACTGTATATATGAACCCAGTCCCACATGCAAATTCATTTTCAATCCGCACAATATGTCTATCTAATCCACACTTTTGAGCAAGCTCCTTATAACCTGTATCATCCATGTTTGTCCCCTTTATCATAAGTAGTTACCGCTTTTTACGCACTGCAGTCTCCATTAAGGCTGTGTCTTTACATATTCTTACCTATTACTTCTAATTTTTTACATAAATATCTTTACCGATTGGTACAAGATCTGTTCCAACCTTATGAAAACGCAGATATTTGACCGTTCCGTCAACATCCTTCAAAGTACATAACTCCCCACACATACTCCAATTCCCTGCACTCTTCTCGCTTCTACAGAATTCTGTGTTGTCCTTCCACCATGAATAGCTACTGTAAATATCTGCTGTCTCCTTATTCCCTAAAGCAGAGGCAATCAGAGCCAACGTCACTTTTCCTGGATGCCTATACTGTGTATATCCTTCTGTAGTCACAAAAAATGTTTTTGTCCTGAAAAATTCAAAAAATTCCCTGCTTGCATTGTGACTGCTTCCATGATGTGGAAGCTTGATAAAATCCACATCCATGTAATCCTGTTTTATTTTCTTTCTGGTCAAATACATACGACCAGCACTTACCATGTCCTCTGGAGAAGCATCTCCTGCAAATAATCCACAATGTTGACCATATATTATTAAAAAGGCTATACTGGCCTGATTAGCATCTGTCAGCTTATCCTTTTTCTCTGCCATGTTCCATAGCCAGTGCTGAATTGACTTTCCCCACTCATTCTGGCGTTTCTTTTTTTCTGCTTTTAATGGCACGTCCTTTTTCTGCTGCTTTTCCCATGCGCCATGAATATAATCTACCAATGCCTGTTTTCTCGGACTTAGAATCACTATTTCCAAATGCTCGTCTTCCGTTTCTGTTTCTAATTCTTCCGAATTCGGCTGCCAAATAATATTGCTTTGTAAGTCATTTCCTGCTATTTTCCACTTTAATTGTAACATGTTTGGATATGGCACATTCATTTCCCCTTCTGCATCTGCCAGAACAAATGCTAACTTCTGAATACTCAGCTCATTAAAACTCTCAAATAACTGTTTGGCTTCTGTAACTCCCAATAATGTTTCTGTTCCATAACCTCCAAAGTTAAACAAAATCCTTTCATCTGTCAATTCTTTAAGTAGCTTGTTACAGTCCTTGGTTGATTTCTTGCCCAATCCAAGAGACGTATTTAAACTGGCATATTTATCTCCATCACTTTTTTGATTCATTTTTTTCAATAAATTCGTTGCTCCTTTTATATGATCATTATCATCATGCGTAAATATAAGAAGATCTATTTTTTCATTATTTCCTGCAATACGGCTTAAAGCTTTCACAAAATAATCTTGACTCATTCCTGAGTCAATCAGTATATTTACCTTTTTTATTCCGGTTCCACATCTGGCTAAAATGCAGTCTCCTTTTCCAGCTTGAAGCAGGTTTATTTCCATTCCCATACCTCTAATCCTCACTTTTACCACTTTGTTTGATTATAGCATAATATCCTATATGTAAAAATGTATTTTTATTTTCTTAAATCAAATAGCAAAATCTTTATATCTTACTGGTTCTAATAACACTTCCCACAGAATTATTTTTGCAACTCAACTACCACCGGCTGAAAGCCGATGGGTTCTTTCGGGCTAAAGGCAGTGGTTTTAACCCCCGCGCTTGGAAAATAAACAACTCTCCTAAATTATTCACGGAGCCCCAAATGGAATCCGCATGCTAAATTTATGATGCTTTTGCATAATTGCCAGGGTATATTATCCTTGTTGTACCTGAAAAAGGGCAGACTATCCCTATAGCGTTTCCTGCATATTTTTGAAACTGCCAAAATGCAGTTGCTGTCATCAGCACAGCCTTGGCTGCAGCTTCTGGATGTTTGCAAGTGTTTCATAGAACTCTTTTTATATGAGCAGCTGCTGCAAAGCTTGAAACATTTATACCGTGCGGAATATACTACTTTTGCTGCAACTTTCAGCAGCTTCAGACGGATAGTATCTGCACGCATCTTCCTCATATTTGCTGCCAATGCCAGACGTCGGAACCAGTTGAATAAATTGTGTGCCAGCACATGGACCTGCAGCCGGTTGGCATTGACAATCATGCTGGAACTGCTGACTGCGGAAAAACCAAAACCGTTTTTCCTTTCCCTGATGAATTTTCCCATTTTGCCACACCCGCAGTATAACCGGATTACCTGATAAGAGGCCAATTCTTCCATTGTTGTGACAATGAAAGTATACATATATATGATCTACCCGTACGGCTTCTCTATCTTTAATACAACCCTGCGGGAACGGTTCCACGAGCCTGCCTGGTACAGAAACTCGCCATACACTACGGCATGGTCCACCTGGTTGGACTTTGTGGCACGGTACAGTGCCTGGTCTTCCTCCCGAACCAGTCTGACAAGAACCGGGTTCTCCTTCAGGCGGATAGCATATTTACAGTCATATTCCTCAGGGACTTTATAAAGGCCGGGGGAAGCAAAGCCGCTGTCTCCCCTCAAATACAGGGGGATATCAGGAAAATCTTCATGGAATTCTTCCAGCAAGGATTTCATAAAGGCACCAGCTTCCCTACTGCTCCAGCTTCGCCTAGTTTGTTACGCAGCAAGCTGCGGGGAATTAGACCCTCTTTTTGATTAATGGCTCGTCCATGTTATCTAACTATCTCTCTGCATATATTAAAAAATATTCGTATCTATATATATATCGTGTTTAATTTTTGCTCACACTAATATCCATTGTAAAATTACAAATTCTTAGTCACATAGGTCATTCCTGATAATGCATAAGACACTAATTTTTTCTTAGTGAAATGACGCAAACAGTGTGTGGCATAAATCAATCACTTTATATATCAATATATTTGCATGATTTTCATCATTGCCATATCTGCCCCAAATAAAATCGCCTTCATCCGTAGTGAATATTCTTGTGGCTCGAAATCGCAAATCCAGAAATTTGGAAATCAGAGTTCCGGTACTCGGAAATCGACTTTTTTGTGCTTGACCACTTATACATTTTTCTGAGGATATTGGTCAAGGCCTTGCCGCATTTGCGGTGCGTAGCAGCCTTTACCAATATTCTCAGAAAAATTATGATCCAGTATGCACAAAAAAGAATCTTAAAAGTGATTTCCATATCACCGGACAGCTGATGGAAAATCATTCGGAATATTCATCCGTAGGAAGTGATAGACCTTAACCATAGTGCCCCTCTTTTATTTTGTATCTTCCATTTTCTTCCAATTGTACTACCTTAAGTATACCTTGATTTAAAGAAGGTATCAAGTAAAACAATAACCTGAAATGAATAATAATGCTAAAGGGAATACATGTAAAAAATAAAATAGGTAATCCGGAAAGCTGATTGATAATTGCTGATTATCGGTAAAAGTTACGACTGATTACGAAATGTACCTTGATTGTGAGGTTA
>JAIECJ010000013.1 GCA_029068555.1 Lachnospiraceae bacterium | reverse complement strand
CTCGATATTCGGGAAAACCTCGCCGCCGGTCCCCACCGCCTCACCCATGTATTCATGGCGGTATGCCGTCAGGTTTATATCTTTCAGGCGTTCCGCTTCCAGTATGAAGCTTTCCCCCAGCCATTCCGGCGGTATCATTGTGTAATCCGTTAGCAGGGTAATGCTCTTTTCATCTGGTATCTGTATATATCTATTCGCCCAATTATTTGCGCTAATTGGGGGATTAAAAGAACGGAACACGATAAAATCATCACGCCCACGCATTACGGACTGTTGGACGGAACGCAGCAACAGTTCTCCTGGCAGCTCTGCAAATTCTTCAAACCAGATAAAGGCGAAACTGCCCTTTTTAGGCTTTATGGATTTCAGCTTTAAAGCATCATCAAGCCCGCGGAAAACAATCTGTGCGCCGTTGACATACTCAAACTGCATGGGAGAAACTTTGCTTTTCCACAAGTGTGATACTCCGAGCGCGTCAATCGCCCACTGTATCTGTGAAAAAACACTTTCCCGGAGCGTCCCTGCCACAAGCCGGAATACAATGGCGCTTGACAGCCCCGTCTTATCCCTCATTATCCCCAGCACGAGCTCAACGCTTACAAAACTGCTCTTGCAGCTCCCACGCCCTCCGGGCAGATTATAGAACGTGTGCCCATGTTCCCTTATATCCCGATGCAGACCATAATAGCAGGAGGCTATAATGTCTTTTACATCCTTTGTACTGCTGCTATATGCTGTCAATGATCTTCACCGCCATCCCTGCCAGAACTTCCCGGTTGTCCTTTGACATGCCTTTAACACCTGCAAATACACTGTTGACTGCATTTATTCGTATCTGCGGCTGTGCTTCCTTATCCCTGACAATATCCATCAGGACTTCGGCGCACTCGCTCAGATTTCCCTGTAAATATGCAACCGCATCATTCACGGCGCTCTGCCTTGCTTCTGCCAGTCTTTCCTGAAAATCCTCTTTTTTGCTTATACCGTATATGGTGCTGCGCGGTATGCCCGTTTTCTTCGACACTTCTGTAACGTTCGGACAGGTAAGAAATGCCTGAATAAGTATGTCCTGCCTTGTTTCGGTGCTTATCCGTTTACCCATGATGACACCCCCTTAAACGTACTATCATTCATTGCTCTGTTCTCCTTTTTGCCGTTTGTATTGCCGTTAAAATCCCCTGTTTCTTATCCTCTGGAAGTTCCCGGCGCAGCATCCGGCAGAATGTGGTATCGGCTACGCCAATCATGTCAGCTATCTGCCAATGCTTAAAACCAGATTCTTTTATGGCTGTCCTGATTTCAATATTGTTCATCATCAGTCCCCCCTTCTTATTCTTGCTATTATTACTCTAACATGAAAACGAAAACAATTTGTACCATTCTGTTTTTGCCTGAAAATACGTGGAAAACCGTTACAAAAAAACTATACTCCCCAATCACTTTTTAAGCGGTTCAGCATCTTCATTTCCTCCGCTGTATCTCTATCCGGGTTGCTGTCCGGGTGGAATGCCTTTGATAATGTGCGGTAAAACTTTTTCAGCATAGCCTTATCAGCTTCATTGTAGTTACTAGCAGCAGTACCGCAATAACTACCGCTGTTATATCCCCCGTAGTTACCATAGAATTTTTCATAATAACCACGGCTCTGTTCCCGGCTCCTGCGCTCATATTCCTTTTTTGCCTTAAAATCTGCCTTAATCTTTTTCAGGTATTCTGGATTGCGCAATTTGCCAAACACATCATAGCAACGGTTGTATTCGCTCCGGGTGACACCGTATTTCTCCATGAACTCATTTACCCTCTCGTTATGCTCCCTGATTATACGGCGGTTCTCCTGCCTTGCCGCATATTCCTCCGTCTGTTTGTATTCCTCCCAAATACGGTCAACAATCGCCTGCCACTTTGTATAAATCAGGTCTGCCAGTTCGCTTTCTTCCAGTCCAAGCGCATCCGCTTTTGATGTCAGTCCACCACCAACAAAATCTCCTGGCCAGTCGCCCCAGTCCACCACCTCATAATATCCAATTGTGCAGATTACAGTCTGTTTCTTCTTTACTTTCCCATTCTCCCGGTAACTCTCATGTATGCTTATGCGGTATGATTTCCTGATAGGGCGTTCAAACCGCTCTGCACTGTTACGGTATTCATAGCTGCAGAACTCTTTGCCGTCAGCCGTCCACCGTGATTCATATACCTCTATTCCCTTTGGCTCTCCTGCCGGAACCGTCTTTACATCCACTTCCTGAATAACACAAAACATATCTTTCCTTTCCGTAGTTACTGCGCCACGTTACACAATAACCACATATCCCCTGCTTATAATTCTGCCACACCCCTGCCGCCGATTTAACAGCCCTCATTTCAAATGCGGCCTGCTGCCACTGGCTATTTTAAAATCTCCCTTGCATAATACTGGAAAGTCGAAACTATGTAATAACCTGCATATTCCGGGGAAATGAATTGTATGTTTGCATCAAATCTGTGTTCAAAGGTCTTTAAAGATGCCATATAGGCAGCAGGTGTGAACTCCGTATTGTAACGGTGTGCTATAATGTCGCTATAGCCGCCGGGAGCTTCAACCATCAGATACACCTTTGCCCTATCATTCCCAGCTTTCAGAAACTCTTTTTCAAACCGTTCACGTTCCTGCGTAGTTGCCAGTAACAAATCTCTTACAAACCTGCTATTGTTATATTCCTTTGCAATCAAATCAGACTCTCTAACAAACTGCTCCCATCTTATATCTTCTGCCTGTTGTATGCCTGCATATTTTTTGTACAGCTTCCAACAATCTGTAAACATACCGTAGATAATCTGCAGTTCTTCCTCTGCTGCCATGCACTCAAACCTCCCAACATTTTACTTTCAAAAGTTCATAGAATCTTGATATCTCATTCCGCTCCTGAGGATTCCGTCTCACTTCTTCTTCAAAATCCTGCTGCATAGCTGAAAGAATATTGTTCCTATGCTCCACTGTTTCAATATCCGCAATCTTTTCGCAGAATCGGTCATAAAATGCCGCAGCGGCAGCAGCGCGAGGTGCTGTATCCAATAATTGCATAGTGTTGTTTTCTCTCATTCCTGCTTTCCTCCCTCTGGCGAATAAACCTCGCCGCCCTCTAATTCGTATCTATCCGCACAGAAAAGCGCATCAGCAGAAAGACAAACACCATACCAATCATCAAAGAATAAAGGGTACACTTCCCCATCACTGCATAGCGCATATAAAAGCACCCTATATTTGCACTCCCCTCCGTCAGAATCCCTGACTACTGCATACATATCATGGTTACATGGGATAATCTGCCGGATAATTGGTCTTGTGTACGGTTTATTCCGTTCTGCTTTCACTTTCCTTTCCTGAAACTTTACATTGTCCTTGCCAAAAGCATCCGCCAGTATGGAAATCTGTGTTTCATTAAAACTGCGGCTACTCAATTTCTTGCATCCTTTGGTACTCGCATCATATACCCTTACAATGGAATCTCCCGGTGCTTCATCCAAAAGCGAAAACAATCTTTCCTCATTCTCAAAAAAATCTTCTGTACTGTTAAATCTTACCCAAACTTCTTTTACCTTTGCCATAATATCTCCTTTCCAATATGTCACTATTTCTCATACAATCATCATTTTATAGCTCGTCCCCTGTCCCCGAGAATTTCTTGTACCTTATTATCTTAATACATATATACCCCTTATATCTCCCTTTTCTCTCTTTTCTTTATTCCTTATTATTTATTGGGGACAGGGGACAAATAAGAGAATGCATTTATTTTATGCAACTTTCCAACGTCCCCTACTATGTCCCTCAATTCGTCCCCCTGTATTAATCAAAAGGCAATCCATCTTCCATGTCACCGATACCCAACTGGACAAAATCTTCGGGGGCTTCTTTTTCGGGTACAATTCTGTCCCACGCCCTTTGTTTTCCATAACCAGCAAATCTTACTTTACTATCACTTGTTGGATGCTTCTCCCATCCAATGATTGACTTATTCATAATGTTGTTGATTTCGCGCAATTCCCAGTGTTTGGGCTCCTGATACTTATTATCCAATGCCTCTTTGTAAAGCATCAAAGAACAAACAGAATCACACCCACAGTTATCAAGCCAATTTTGAATAATCCCAACTTTCGGGTCTTCTGGTGTAAATTCCTGCTGCACTTCTGATAATAACTCTTGCAACTCTTTAGGGAATGTCAGCTTATAATCTCCACTACGGTAAATCTCCATAGCTTCTGCCCAAGCTTGATCTATATAGGCTCTCGTTTCGGACTCGTTCTCCAATGGATGCACCTCTGCCAGTTCGCTATTGACACGCACCGGGATAAACCTTCGATTCCCAGTCTTGTCATTTGGTAGAAAATCGAGATTGTTTGTCGTTCCTATGAATATACACTGTCTTGGAAAATCATGGGGATATTTGTCATAAGGGACTTTGTATGTATCTTTCTGCCTGCTCAAAAATGCCTTAATAGCTTCAACTGTCTTTGTATTGGCAGTCGCAAGCATTTCAGAAAACTCAATAATCCAATGCCCCTGCAGCTTACGGTAAATGTTTTCATCATCCAGATTCTTTACGTCATCCGTAAACCATTCATCCCTTGTCGCTACAAATCTTGCCATTGTGGACTTGCCGCCACCTTGCCTATCCTCCACCAAACACAGCATACTTTCAAACTTTGCGCCAGGATTATGTACCCTCTCAATAGCTCCAAGCATGGCTAATTTAGTGGCTTCTGTCGTATAATCTGACTTTTCCGCACCAAGGTACTTTGGCAGCAGATTTTCAATATATTTTTTACCATCCCATTTTAGGCATGATAAATATTCCTTTATTGGGTGGTATGATCTTTGGTGTGCGATAATATCAATCGCTCTCGGGATATTCTTTTCATGCGTTAATCCGTAAGTAGTTTCCAAATACAGCCGGATATTGTTCACATCGTTATCAGATATATTTACAGAAGACTGCTTCCACCATGCTCCAGATATCTCCACCATATCTGTCATTTCGTTATAGCGAAACATATCTTTCAAGCGTTCATCACAGTGGATTGCTTTCACACAATTACCAATTGACTGTATTACTTTTCCTTTTTCGTTGACTGAAAGCCCAATATCTGTGACAGTTCCTTCCACTTCTGACTTCTGCTTTGCATTTTCTGTTTCCGTTGCTCCTCACCTTCTCCCTGTCTTTTCTGCCATTGTTTTTCGCATTCTTTTCTGTACCATGCCGCCACTTCTTTCATTTCTTCATCATGCTTTTTCTCATACTCCGATACGGCTCTATCGTAATAATCCTTTGCCCTGCTGCACCCTGCATCATTCAGGACTTTTATAGCTTCATCTACAAAACCGGGAAAAGATATTTCATAGCCGTATACTTTCATGAAAAAAGCGTTATCCAGTCTCATTTTGGGATGGATGCCTTGCAGCAACTCCTCACGGCTTGCCATTTACTCATTCCTTGAAAGAGAATCTATATATTTATCAACTTTGGGGAAATCAATTAAATAGTTACGCCCAATTCTTATAACAGCATTTGCATCCTCGGCAATCTGCCGCATAGTATTTCTTCCAACTCCGTAACGTTGACATGCCTGTTCTATTCTGCCTGTTTTCACTTCAATTCCTAGTTCTGATCTCACTAACCTATTTTTCATAATTAAGACAACCTTCGTTTATTGTTTGTTATTGCGTTTCTTCTATATTTATGATATAATGATTTAAAGTTAAATTCAATTTACTGTTTTATATCAAAATTATTTGCGAGAGGAGTTTTTAGTAAAATATGGTTTACAATAGTGTAGAGGACATTAACGTAGATAAAATCAATACAAGGATTAAGGAAGCCATCAAAGAATGGGGCTCCCAAGATGATTTCTTTGACGGTATTTCCTACTCAAAACAATCGTTTCATAAATGTGTAAGGGAAAAGTATATACCACAGTTGTCAGTCCTACTTGAAATTGCGAAAAAGTTAGATTGTGACATGGGATATTTGCTTTGTGAGTATAACGAAAAACATCATATAACAGCAGATGTAAAGGAAGCTACCGGGCTAGATCCAGATGTGATTGATATTATACTCAACATGAAAGATTCCTTTCTAAAACTGTCAATCCTTAATGACTTGCTTAAAGATGACTATTTCCTAGCAATAATAAATCTGCTTCATATGGCAGATTATCATTATGAAAAAGGAAGGGAACTGGATAAGACAGAGGATAAAATTAAATCCGCTTACAAGAATGCTGAAACCTTAGAAGAAAAAGAAAAATTTGAAATGCGTTACAATGATTATAGAGCCGAACACAAATTGCATGATGCAAACGCTTTGGCAAATCGTTATCGTCTTACAGTTGCCTTTTCTAGATTGTTAGACAAAAGATATGAAGCGTTGCCGGATATTGACATTACAAATTCAGAATCCAACTGGAAACAGAACAACCCCAAATTCAAGCATCACTTTTTATTTTAAAGCGCATCAGAAAAGCACCTGATACAAAATAAGTCATTGAGTATCACAAATTGCTATAACAAAAGAGAGTTCCGAAACACTCCCTATGTAATATCAATATTCACTTTATTAATTATTTCACCTATATTGTATTTACTGGATTGCTGCAGAAATACAGAAGAAAGGAAGGTTATGTATGGCATATACCACAATATCTACCAAACGTGTTATCTGTCCTCTTTGGAAAGCAGAAATATCATTGCAAGGCCACTATCTGTTTTCAGAAGAAAAGGGACATACATATGAAGCAAAGTTTCTGTCTGCTACTTGTCCCATTGTCGAAAACATCAGATTACCAAAATCGAAAAAAGATAAAAAATATGAACTTTTCCCATTTTGCAATGTAAATGACTGCGAACTACTAAAGGACTTTAAGCCAGTCATTGATGTCCGCAAAGGTTATTCGCAATAATGCCATTCTCTCAATGCAAAATTCGTGTTCTTCGATCTTGTATAAAAGTTAAGCTAGTTGAACACAATAAAAAGCCCTCTCTACTTTACTTCCAGTAGCAAGGGCTTTAATTGTTGAAATTCTATTGAATTGAGATAAATTTGAGATAAAACCGCCTTCTTAATTCAAACAACTGGTTTACTTTAGCCTCTATTGCCGTTGCCATTAAATCACTCATAACTCCACCCATATTACTGCCCCTCCTGCATTTCATTCAAAGTACAATCCAGATAATGAAAGAACAACCGCCGTGTCCCATAAAAATCACTGCGCCCGAGAGCAATCCTCTCAATTTTGCCTGCCGCCTGTTTCGCTTCCAGAGCTTCATAGGACGCATTTTCTTTCACAGACATAATAATATGCCCTGCTGCTTTTTCATCTGCCCTGTGAGCCGCAGAGAGCACCACAGCATCATGTTTATTTGATTTGACAATCTCAATCAGTTCATTCAGCCTTTCAGGTGTGATGCCGTAATCTTCCCATGATGCCCTAATATTCTTTGCCTTTGCCGCCCTGCGCTCCCAGTATTCACGGTTGTACTGCTGTACCCTGTCCCGATTCTCTGCACGCCAGTTCTTTCTCTGACTGTTGATTTTATCCCTGTTCCTGCGCCTGTATTCCCTCTGGTAATTCCTTCTTGCTTCCTGTGCCTGCATTGTCAATTCTTTCAATGTCCACCCCTCCTATCCCTTTCTTTCCTTTCTTCCATTATCCAATATTTTGACAGGGCATTTGTACCATTTTCATTGGAATTTTGCGCTATGCTGATGCACTCAAAAAATAATATTTTGCATTAAAAAAGAATCACCTTGATTATTCCATCATGATGATTCTCTCAATCTCTTTGTTATTAAAACATTTATATCAATTGTAATATAACACCTTGTCACAAAATCCCCTATGGCAGCAGACCCATAAAGAGCTTTAATATATAAAAATGGGGTATTTATTGGGGTAAAAGGCTTTGCAAAATTCCTATAAACCGCATAAATTAAGGTCTTTCTAACGCTTTGTCATTATACTTGTGGTATAATGTCAACAAACCTGTTACAAGCGTTACAATTCACACCAACGCCAGTTTTCATCAGCTTATAAGTTATTGTGGTGTGAATTATAACAGATTTTGCACACAAAATGCCAAAAGGCAAGCATTTTGGCGCATGATTCCCTCTACTTTGGCGTAGGTGTGAACAGTAGCTTACAAGCATCATCACTGAAGCCTTTTTAATTTCACCATGATAATCCGTCGCACCGACTCATCAATGCGATCCTCGGAAATCCCACCGCCTTGAACAGCCGCAAGGACGCCTTCTGCCGCAAGCCTGAAGTCCTCTGGCATCAATATCACATCTGCACCTGCCTTAACTGCTGCCACTGCTGCCTCATCACTGGCATACTGTTCAACGATGGCTCCCATATTCATCGCATCTGTCACGATGATTCCATCATACTTTAAATCCCTGCGCAGTATCTCCGTTATCATCCTGTATGACAAAGAACTGGGCGTGTTATCTCCGGTGACACCTGGTACCGCTATATGGGAGACCATCACACAGTCAATTCCCGCCTCCCCAGCGCCCGCAAACGGAACCAGCTCTGCCTGCTGTAATTCTTCATAAGTTTTATCTGTGTACGCAAAACCTTCATGTGTGTCCGCCTCCGTGGCGCCATGCCCCGGAAAATGTTTAAAGGTACTCAATATACCATTCACATGCAGTCCGTCAGAATATGCTTTGGCATAGCTTAGCACCGTCGCGGCATCCCCCCCAAACGAACGGTTTCCAATCACTGCGTTTTTCTGATTTGTCAGAACGTCTGCATCTGGAGCAAAATCCAGGGTAAACCCCAGATCGCTCAAGTATATGCCGATTGTGCTGCCTGCCGCATACGCATCCTCCTCTGAGTCAACCTTACCCATCGGTCCGATCTTCGGAACGTTAAAACCTTTATTGTTCCCAATGCGGGCGACTTTTCCGCCCTCCTCGTCCACACACTGAAGCAGCGGCAGACCTTCTACCTCCAAAGCAAGCTCCTGGGTGCAGCGCAGCAGTTCTTTTGTCTGTTCCGCGTCTGTCAGATTTTTGGAAAAATAAACCAATCCACCAACTGGCCATTTTTTCAGGCAAGTGCCGAGCGTCTCATCAACCGTCGTGACAACTGCGCCGTTCGTCAGTGCCTCCGGTGTCACGACAAACATCTGGCAGACCTTCTGTTCAACTGTCATTGAAGCCAGCATTTCCTCCGCCTGATTTTCAATCAATGACTCATCCACAACACTTTCTACCGCATGCGTTTTGTCTCCCCGCACAAATACACATACAGCCAGCACAAAAAGCAGTATCATGATAAAAAGCACGTAACCATACTTTATTTTATCATACATCCAGAACACTCCATTCCATATTTTACATTAATGACTATGACAATACTGCCCTGCACATTCATCACTCACTTCACAAACTGGTTCAATACGGAAATAAAAATGTCCATATCAAGCGGCTTTGAAATGTGGGCGTTCATTCCATTCTTTAATGCCGCCTCCTTATCCTCCTCCAAAGCATTCGCAGTCATAGCAATAATCGGCAAATCCTTGACATCCTTTCTCGGCATACTCCGGATAGTCCTTGTCGCCTCATAACCATTCATAATGGGCATCTGGACATCCATCAGGACAACATCATAATAATTTTCCTCAGCCTTCTCCACCATTGCAACCGCATCGGTTCCGTCCGGCGCTGACTCAACAATAAATCCGGCCTCCTCCAATATCACTTGCGCAATCTCACGGTTTAACTCAATATCTTCAACAAGCAGGACACGCTTTCCGCTGAAATCCGCCAGCGTCCATGCCGCGACCTCATCCTCCTTTTCAATCAGGTTATTTGCAGCAAGCAATGCAGACTTCAGATCCGACATAAAGAGCGGTTTTGCACAGAAAGCAGTAACGCCCGCAGACATTGCCTCTTCCTCAATGTCTGACCAATCGTACGCCGTCAAAATAATAATTGGTGCATCATTTCCCACCACATTGCGGATTTTTCTGGCTGTCTCGATTCCGCTGGTTTCCGGCATCTGCCAGTCGATAATGTAAGTATGGTAGGAATCTCCCTCCTCATATGCCATCTGTGCACGGTATACTGCCTCCCTGCCAGACGTCGTCCATTCGGAACGCATTCCGATTTGCTTGAGCATTTTGCTCACACTGTCACAGACATGGAAGTCATCATCCACAACCAGCGCACGCAGACCATCAAGCTCCTTAATCTGTTCTGCATTTTTTTCAATATCCTGCAGCTTCAGGGATATCTCTACCGTAAATGTGCTGCCCTTTCCGACCTCACTTTCAACGCTGATTTCCCCGCCCATCATTTCAACAATGTTCCTAGTGATTGCCATGCCAAGTCCGGTTCCCTGAATGCCCGACTGCGTTACTGTTGACTCACGCTCAAACGGTTCAAAAATATGTTGCACAAACTCCGGGGACATGCCGATACCATTATCCTTGATAATAAAAATATAGTCACCATATCCATGGCGGAACGTTGTCTTCTGCATAATCCGAAACGCAATGCTTCCACCTGCCGGAGTATACTTTACCGCATTGCTCAGAAGATTAATAAACACCTGATTCAGCTTCAGGGAATCCGCTATCACATCCTCGTTTACGATCTCAAATGTATCAATAAACAGCTCAAGCTGCTTCGCCTTTACCTGTGGCTGAATAATGTTGACAAGATTGTGCATCAGCTCGGAAATATTGCAGTCCTGCTCCTTAATCTGCACCTTTCCGCTCTCAATTCTGCTCATATCAAGAATATCATTAATCAGACTCAGGAGATGATTGCTGGAGGACAGGACTTTCTGCAGGCAGTCCCTGACTTGATCCTTGTTGTCAATATGGCTGACTGCGATCGTTGTAAATCCGATAATCGCATTCATCGGAGTTCGAATGTCGTGGGACATATTCGACAGGAAAGTCGTCTTTGCCCTGTTTGCATGCTGCGCCTGCATCAGGGCATCCTGCAGTGCCTGTGTCTGCTCACGCTGCTTTCTGACACTCTCCGTAACTTCTTTTTTTACAACCATTACCATCGTATCGCCAGTACCATCATCCTGTGTCATCAAAAATGACTGGCGCACACAAATCTCCTGATCATTGGTGTCAACACCCCAGTACTCAGCGCTCACTTCGGACTCACCACGCGCAAAACAATCCCGCAGATTCTCCACATTGACTATCGTGTCATAATCCTCGACAGATTCCTTTGCGACAAATTTCCTGCACCGGGCAAACCACTCGGAAGCTTTACACGGCGCCATCAGACCAACCTCATTCAACATGGATATCTGCTCTCCATCCATTATACGCACAATGTCCTGCTCAATAACATCCTTTGTAAGATTGAACTCAAAAGTGCACATCGCATTGGATGTAATGGCAATCTGGTACTGACGCTCCTTGCGGCTTGCCAAAGACATCTGCGCCTGAATCATCAGTTCCTTTTCTTTCACTTCTGTGATATTCTGACGTATAATCAACGCCTTAACCGCTTTTCCATCTATTCTTTCCAGACAGATAATATTCATGTGCTCCCACTCTGGCTGACCGTTTCTCATCACATGACGCTCTAAGCGCATGTCACTCTGTTCCGACAATGCGTCGATGACTGCCTGCCTGCTGAGCACCTTGGCAAACTCCTCCCGTTCGCTTTCATCCGACAGAATCGCACACATATGTGCTGCAAGATCCTCATATCTTCCCTTTATATCCAGCGCGCCGTCCTCTGCCCTCGTTCCGGCGAGATACTGATAAGCATCCGCCTCAAGGTCAACAAAGGCAAATCTCGAGAACAGTGTTGTAATGCCTTTGATAATGTAGCCCATCTCCCGGTTCTCATTTTCCAACAGTTTTTTCTCGCGTCCTGCCCGGACAATCAGCGTAACAATATAGATGGCAAACAGTCCGATCAGCATCACTTCCAGGCGGATACCCACTATGTTTTCATCCGTTATCATACGCTGTGTAACGCTTTTCGGAAAAGTCTGTACCAGAACAAAATCATTATCCGGCAGACTTACTACACATACATTGTCCGTTTTGCTGCCGGAATCACAGATAAAGGAGCCTTCCCCGCCATGCTCAAAAATTGCCTTCGCATCACTGGCTGCCTTATCGTCAATCACATCATTGGTTCGCAGCATCTCTATCAGATTATCTTTATAGACATTCCCATTGGAGCTCGCAACCGCCTTCCCATCCGGCATGCACAGATACACGTCTGCAGCCTCTCCAAAATATGTGGTTGTCAGCATGTTTTTCAGATACTCCTCCGCAAGATAGGAGCCTCGCAATACGCCGATTATTTTTCCGTTGTATCGGACGGGCGCATAAAAGCTTACCATAGTCTCGTTAAAAAAATAGGAGTCAAATATGACTGCGATACCGCTTTCTCCTCTCATACCATTCTGATAATAGTCTCGGTCCGAAGCATCAGAAGTACGCCCGTCAGAAGTATGGTTCATACCAGAAGCATCTGTAAAAAGCACCGCATCAAACAATGCATTATGCTCAATATCTTTTAACATTTGCTCATCAATAACTGGTTGATTTAACCCTTCACCTACAAAATATGCATATGTAGCAATAAGTTCTAAGGCATTCTTCATTTCCTCATTAACCCGCGTCATTGTCTGGCGTGCCGAATCCGCCGCATAGCTCTTGTTACGTGCCTCAATACGGCTGCTGTTTTGTGTGGTATACCAGAAAAATATGATGACAATGGCAACCAGAAGAAATATAACAGAACCAATTTCTTGTAACGATTTCTTTCTCTTCATAACGTACCTCTTTAAAAAAATATGAAATTCGGCGAAAATCTGTCTCTTTCAGTAATTTTCTCCATTTTTCATTTTATCATGATTTGGCATATTTCACAAGATATCTGTTTATTCTTCGTCCACTTTCCGTTACAGTTCGTTACTGTTCACACCTACGCCAAAGTAGCGGGAATCGTGCGCCAAAATGCTTACACAGTACAAAGTGCCGCATCCCATTTAACGAGACTGCGGCACTTTTACTTCCTGTTACATTACTTCTTAATCTTCTTTTTGGCTGTGGAGTACACTGGAAAGCCGTTCCATTCCTGCCTGCATATTTTTCATTGATTTCACAATATTGTCCAGACCGGCAACCTGTTCCTCCGTAGATGCACTAATTCCTTCTGTGGTAAGCACAAAATTTTTCGATCCATCCTCAACCCGCTTCATAACACCCAGAAGCTGTTCCTTAATGGCGACAATATCCTCGAGTTCTGTTTTTAACAACTGTGTAATATCAATAACTTCCTCCGAGGATTCCAGCATAACCTTAAAAATTTTAACCGTATCTTCAAGCCTTTCACTGGAAACATTTACGACTTCATTATTGTGATCCATTACTTTGTGTGTGGATTCCACTGTTTCGATAATGTCTTTCAAAATCGCATCTATCTTTCCAGTAGCATTTGAGGATTCTGTTGACAGGGAATTAATTTCGTCCGCCACAACAGCAAAGCCCTTTCCGGCTTCCCCTGCCCTTGCCGCTTCTATGGATGCATTGAGTGCAAGAAGGTTGGTCTGCCGTGCAATTTGGCGAATGCTTTCAATGATGCCGCCGATTGCACTCGATTTGCGGGAAAGTTCCTCCACACCGTCCGCCGCTGTCTGGGTCGTTCTAATATTTTCTTCAAATTTCTCTGACAGCGCATCAATAACCGAAAAGCCTTCATCATTTTTATTTTTCAGATTTTTGATGGTCTCTACTGTCTGGTTTACGCGTTCTTCCGACTTTACAATCTTATCATTTAACTCATTGAAAATTGTCAGGCTGCTTTCTACTTCATTGATCTGCGAGTCTGCACTTTCACTAATCTGCTGTGTGGAAGCGGCAATTTCTTCTGTATTGCCCTCAAATTCCTGCAAAGAATTGTATATTGCTTCGGACGATTCCTCAAGGCTGTCAAACGCTGCCTGCACATTATGTAAGACATTCTCTGCATCCTGCCCCTGATCCTCAACAATTTTGAAAAGAACTGTTGTACGGTATACAATAAAACTACATGCGGCAAAAAGCACAATATACACAATTCCCGTAAATATCCAGCCAATAATGCTATGAAGCTTCAAAAATCCGGCTGGAAACAGTATCATCATCCCAGCATTGACTGCAATGGTTACTGCCGCGCTTACCCTGATTAACTTCTGTGAGTAATATGGAACCAGCAGCAATGTCGCCACAAAATAGTAATGTGTCAGGCAGACATAGCTGTCACTAGTGTCTGTATTACATACCGCAGCGGTAATGGCTCCGATAATAGGCGGAATACATGCATATACGAACTTTGCATTCTTTCCCAGCGGCTTTTCTAATAACTTGGTTATAACGGCACATAAGCCGGACAAAAGAAAAATACACTCCCGGATTCCGCCGTTTAAAAATATCATAACAAAACTAAATCCAGAAATGGCCACGCCAAAAATATAAAGAAACATAATGTTATTGATGAGTCTTTCCTCACTATTCGCTGATTGTGTCTGCATATCCTACTCTCCTTAATATTGATATAAAACTGTCGCACATGTTGTCCCTGCGCCAACTGTCCAAAAAATCACATAATCCCCGATTTGCAGTTCGTCTTCTTCTACTGACCTGGCATAAGCCAGCATCGGGCTTGTCGTTCCTGTATAGCCAAATTCGTCACCCACAAACTTGAACTTTGCAATATCCTCCTCCATGTCCTCACTGGCATGGACAATATTTTTCCAGGCAAGCTGCGAAAAATAATACTTCTTGATATCATCCTTCTTCAGGCTGTGTTTGAACAACAGCTCTTCAACAGATATCTTTGCACTGTGAAAAGCACCACCGAAATCAAATGGAACCCACTTGACCAATTTATCCTTTGTCGGCAGGTTCCTATCCCTTGTCACGGTTGACATCCCTTTTGCCGGCATAAGGATTTTATCATGATGGCTTGAATTGGTATAAAAATCTGAATCAACAAACCCCCTGTTTGTTGAAAAAATATTTTCAATTACCATGGCACAGGCGGAATCTGCAAAGTTTGAATATGGAACTACTTCATTGTACCTGACATACCGGTTTAACTGGTCAGAGCCAACCAGCAAAGCATACTTTACATCCGGATTGCTTCGCATCAGCCTTGCAATCTGATCCAGTGCAACCACCATGCCTGCACAATTCGCATTTAAGTCATAAACTGCACACTTTTGCCCCGCACTCAGCATGGAATGTAATTTCAGTGCGTTTGTCGGCGCTATGTATTCAGGTGTACCCGAAGAAAATACAATTAAATTAATTTGTGAAACCTTTACATGTGTCTGCTCTAGCACCTTAAGGCTTGCCTGATATCCCATTGTCAGCATATTTTCTTCATCATCATTTGAAATATATCTTCTTTTTCTTCCTGTCGCCCGCAGCAGCCCTTCGATGTCTTTCCCCTGTTTCTTGAAGTATTCTATAAAAAACTCATTATCCACCACATTGTCCGGATGGTAATATGCAACTCCTTTAATGACAGCATTGTTTTCCATATTTATAATTCCGCCTTTCTGCAATAGACAATAATGGGAACTGGTTTAGGAACACATTTTTATAAACGAAACGATCTTATCCTTTATCATTTCTGTATCTTCAAAGATCGCGCTGTGACCTTTATAGGGAACCATAAGAAGCTGGCTGCCTTCTATCGCTCTCCATGTTTCGACTGCCGCCATCGGCTCAACAATGATATCGCTGCTGCCATGCACCATCAGCGCAGGAATTTTAATTTCCCTGCATGCTTCAAGGTTATTGTACGCGTTTGAAACCATCAAATCCATGTACCCTGTCGCATCTGCTGACTTTGTGGAGATAAACAGCTCTTTAATACGTTTCTTGTCTTCGTCTGTGGTATCCGGGCCAAACAGGGCATCCAGGATATCCTCTGCCTGAAACTTTTCCATTGGCACTGTTTTCAGGTTATCCACCAAAGGTGTATAATTTTTTAGATCGGCGCCGCTGCTTAACAGTACTATGCCGCCAAGCTCTAATTTGCCGCGCGCAGCAATCTCACATGTAATTGCGCCGCCCATTGAATAACCTAACAGGATGACTTGCTCTGTGGCAATATTTTGTTCTTTCAGCCGATTTAACGAATATTCCACATCCTCCGCAAAAACGCTTATCTTATCCGGTTCCTTTTCATCCGACTTTCCATGCCCTGTCAAGTCAAAAACAATGCAGTTATACTCGTTGAACGCACTTGCAAATGGGTGCATACCTCCCATTGACATTGTTGAACCATGCAGAAAGACCAACGTAGTACTGCTCGCACTATCTCCTATTCTCTCATATGGCAGAATTTTTTCTGAAGCCATCTTGCATTCCCCCTTAACATCTTTTGTCTTTTCTTTTTTTAGCACATTAATAGCTAATATTATAGTACCATAATATTCCAGATAAAGAAAGCTTTTTCTACTTTTTCTTAGCTCCATTTCATCCTCCGGGTTACAATTCACACCAACGCCAGTTTTCATCAGCTTATAAGTTATTGAGGTGTGAATTATAACAGATTTTGGCGCATGATTCCTACTACTTTGGCGTAGGTGTGAACAGTAACCATCCTCCGCCAGTTCAAAGTCAAACAATTCCGTATTTTCCTGAATATGATCGGGATTCTTCGGAAACATATTGCCCTTTATGCCTTTGACCCCTATGCCTCCTTCATTTGGCACAAATCTCCCACAAACTGTGACGCACATCTGGCAGAAAGCATTTTTCAAACACGCT
>JAIECJ010000129.1 GCA_029068555.1 Lachnospiraceae bacterium | reverse complement strand
TGGCAGTTTGACTTGCCTATTTTCCTGATAGCACTACTCCCCAAGCCTCGACGCAGCCACCGCTACGCCTGCGTTTGGAGGCAGCACGCTCAGAAAAATATTCTGCGTCAAACTATCCAAAACTTAATTTTCACCTATCTTATTTCGTTTCGTCAAATTTGCCATAATTTTCAAGTTCACTTGCTCGAAGTACGATTTTGCAAACAAAAAAGAGCATTACTGCTCCTTTTTATGCATTAAGGAAAAGCTCCGCCACAAATTTTTTATTTTCCTGCCTGAGCTTTAAACTTCCGTCATATTTATCTATGCTGCTTCTGACATTTAAAAGTCCGATTCCCCTGCCTTTTCCCTTCCCTGATATTGGAATATCATTCTTCCACCTTACATTGTTACAGCTATTTTCAATGCTTATGCTTATCATTTTATGCCGGGAACCAATCTTTATATAGAAAGAAGGCAGATATATATTTCATAAGAGACGGTTATGGTGAGCTTATAGTCATCTGGCACAATGATATTTCCGTTTTCATCAAACTGTAGTTCAATCTGTTTATAGACGGTGAGGATGTCATGCATTTTTGTTTCAACGTCCAGGTCACGCTTTTCGCAGTAATAAAACTGTTAGTTGTTGAGTTCCCGCATATGCTTTCAGGAGACGCACAACAGTGTACGGCGATTGCATGTGCCTTGCTCACAAAGCCCTCGATTGTCTTAGCTGATGTAAAATGGAGTATGGATTAGTCTTGGCTGTCACATATCGACCTTGCACTTATCTAACAATTTTATGTCAGACGACAGCAGTATTTTTGCTGTCATCTGACAGGTATTTCTGCTTTAACTCATCTCATCCCTGAGCGCATCAATGATATTTTCTTTCCTGATCTTACCGGTAGCATACAGCATTGTAATAAAAACAATACAGAATACACCAAGAACACTGACTGCCATGCTTTTCCACGGAAAATGGTATGCAAATCCCTCAAGCTGTTCACTGGTAACCATTCCTTTATAGATCAGCCATGAAAGAAGCCCTGACACTGGCACCCCGAACAGGAGTGTACGCAGCCCATAAAAGAAACACTCGAAATTCATCATCCGGTTAAAGCCACGTTCCGACATGCCAACGGAGCGCAGCATGGCGAGTTCCCGACGCCTGATCCGAATATTCGTTGAGATCGTATTGAATACATTCGCTACCCCGATCAGCGAAATCATTACGCCAAATGTGTAAGTAAATACATCCACAACGAAGGTTGCACTGCGGAAGAGATCAACCGCCGAGGACAGATTGGCCAGTGTATAATCACAGTTAATTCCTGAATCGGTAATCTCAGACTGAAGCTTCGCCATTGTCTGCGCAGGCGTATCTGCCCAAAAAGTCAGGCCTGCCTTGAAGGTTTCCTCTAATCCCCCAAAATCGGCATGCATCGACCATGGAGCCACCATAAGAAATACATATTGCGGCGTTGAATCAAACGGAAGCATATCCAAAGGATAATTATCAACCATTGTAGTGCAGACCGTTTTTGTCCGATTTCCCGCAGAAGAATAAAGGGTAAATTCCATCTCCTGTCCTGTGAAAAAAACCTTATGTTCCGAAGTATCCATAATAAGGGCGAGGACTTTTGCATCCCGTCCGCTGTACACTTCCCGTGAAAACCCAAGGCTTTCTATAAATTCATAATAAATTGCATCCTCAATAAACTGGGCATAGATTGGCAGTTCATCAGCGGCCCGGAACTGACCTCCCGCAAAATCACCAGGAAGTTCCTCCACCATGCCTGCATACAGCAAATTGGTCTGCCATGTGCTTTTGCTGACACCATCAACATCTTTTAGCCTGTCATACAGCGCAAGCAGTTCATCCTGCGGCATTTCCTCTGCATAAAAAGAAATATCGCCGTCTATCTCCACCGTTATTTCCTTTGCGATTCCTTTTAACGTACTGCCAAAGGCGCTGCCTGTTACAAACAGCACAACACTTAACATCAAGGATAATACCACACTGCGGTAACGGCGCTTATTCCGCCGGAAATTTTTAAGAGCCAGCAAACCTTCCAGGCCATAAACACGTTCGGATACTTTAGAAATCTTCACATCCTTTGCCTCTGTTTTTATTTCACCTGTCTGGCGGATACAATCCATTACAGGAACAGCCGCTGCCTTTCTCGCCGGAATATATGCCGAGATCAAAATTGTGACCAGACTGACTGCTACGGCGGCGGCAAGCGCCGGTACAGACACGGACAGTCTAAGCGGCACACTTCTGGCTGAAATGACCGCAAAATTTTTCTCAACCACCGGCAGTGCCAGGGCAACACTCCCAATGCCGGCTGCCACACCAAACGGGATGCCCAGCACGCCAATACAGAGGCCTTCAAACAAAACGGAGCTTTTCAGTTGTCTGGCAGTCGCCCCCACCGACATCAGAATACCGAACTGGTGAATGCGCTCGTTCAGTGAAATATGGAATGAATTGTAGATCAGAAAAACCGATCCGAGCATAATGATCGCAGCCAATATCCCTCCCACCGAAAACATAACGGCATTAAACAAGGTATTTTCCGACACACCATAAAAACGCAGTATATCTTCATTCAGGACGAACGGAGTCGAATCTGCAAAACGGCTCCCATATTCATTCACTTTTTGCGGGCTGTCCAGTGTGAGAAACAGGCTGTACCGCCCTGACGTTTCCGCCGCATTGGATTTCGTAATCAGCGTATATCCCGGCGAATCATGTTCTTCAAATCCGGCTCTTTCATAAGTTCCCACCACAGTATAAGTTTTATCCTCCACCGTGTGCAATGTCTCATTCTCCTTGTACGGATCATGCTGCGTCAGTATGTTTCCGTCGGTTTCACGATTACCGACTGCGAGACTGAGCGGCTCTCCTGCCGGAATCCTTACACCCGCCTTAATGGAAACATGATTGGGAATTATGATTTCTGTATCATTCTGAGGAAGTCTGCCGGAAATAAGTGCAATCGGTAACTTCCCGAAAGCCTCGTCAGTGAAGCCTGCAAGAAACAGATACGGTTTTTCCGTACTTTTTATACCGTCCAACAGGGCATAACCAATATTTTCAAAAGCCACTGTATCCGTAACCTGAGAATCCTCCATCCGTTCCCGCACAAAATCCGAATCCACATCCACAAATGCAATATGCCAGTTTCCGGATTTGGCTATGGAACAATTGATCAGGTATTGTAAAAGCGACGTTCCAAAAGTGGCAACTGCCGTAAATAATGTGGCAGACAATATTACGCCGATTACTGTCACAAATGTGCGGGTGCGGTTTTTCCTTAACCCCTGCAGGGCGACCTTATGAAAGATATTCATGACCGCGCCACCTGCCTTTCATCCCTTACCACTTTTCCATCTGCAATACTGATAATACGGTCTGCCTGCAAAGCAATATTTTCGTCGTGGGTAACAATAATCAGGGATTGATGATATTTACGGTGACTTTCTTTCAGAAGATGAATGATTTCCTGTCCGTTACGACTGTCGAGACTGCCCGTAGGTTCATCTGCCAGACACACCTGAGGCGCATTCATCAGGGCGCGTCCAATCGCGACCCTCTGCTGCTGTCCGCCTGAAAGCTGGTTGGGCAGATGTGTTCTCCTATCCTGCAGCCCCAGCAATTCCAACAGATCCTCCAGACGCTCCCTGTTCACTTTTCTTTTATCCATGAGAATGGGCAGGGTAATATTTTCTACAACATTAAGTGTGGGGATAAGGTTATGGAACTGATAGATCAGCCCCACCTGCCGCCTGCGGAATATGGCAAGTTTCTCACTGCTCTGGGCATATACATCCTGCCCGTCCAGATAAATCTTCCCGCCTGTCGGAATATCCACCCCTGCAATTGCATGAAGCAGGGTTGACTTCCCTGAACCCGAAGTACCGACAATAGCTGTGAAATCACCTCTGTCAATATTCAGAGAAACATGGTCTAATGCCGTGACCATATTTTCATCTTTGCCGTAGACTTTACACAAATCTTCAATTTTCAAAAACTCCATCCTATGAGCCTCCTTAACTTGTTTTACCCATATCATAGGATTTTGAACTTACTTTTCTGTGACTTTTTCGTGACTGATCCGTCACATTCCCATAAGAAATATGTCACTTTAGAAAACGGACAGAGAATACCGCTCCTCCCTGCGGGTGATTTCTGGCAGTTATCGTTCCTCCCTGCCGCATGATAATGCTTCTGCAAAGCGCCAGCCCGATTCCATACCCCGTCGCATCGGCGTCTTTTCCACGGTAGAAACGTGCAAACAGATGTGGCAGGTCTTCTTCCTCAAATCCGTCCCCATCATCATGAAAAATAATTTCTGTAAACAGGGGATTGTCCTCACATATAATTTTAATGATTCCGTTATTTCCCACACTCTCTATACTGTTTTTGATGATATTTTGAAACGCTTCTGAAAGCCACCTGAAATCACCTGAGATTTCTATTTTTTCCGGTATTTCTGCCAGTACCTGAATATTGTGCAGCTCCATTGAAATTAAGAAAGGACGAAGTGAAACCGATACCAGACTGCTTACATTTATCTGCTCTTTTTTGAATACCACAATCCCTGCATCCAAACGGGATAATTTTAACAAAGACGCAAGTAAAAAATCCATCTGCCCGAACAGTTCCCCGGCTTCCCTTATCATTGCTTTCTGTTCCTTTTTATCCGTATCTTTTTCTAACAGGGACAGGATAATGTTCACTGATGTAAGCGGCGTGCGAAGCTGGTGGGAAATATCTGCAAGGGAATCCGCAAGATGCTTTTTCTCCTTTCTTAACGCATCATTCTGCTCACGGATGCGCAAAGTCATTTTAACAATCTCGCTCTGTAAAATAGAAAGTTCACCTTCATCCGCTTCACTGATATATATGTGTTCATCGTTATGCAGCACCATATCAATCTGTTCCGAGAGCCGTGCGATCCTCCGATAGCGTGCCTTTGTAAACAAATAGAATCCCGTTCCCAATATGCCGGATGAAACCAGCTCCAGTATCCCTGCCGCCATACTGACCTTAAATCCTATTATGGAAGAAATAAAAGCTATGACGAAAAAGAATATTGCAATCTGCCTGATCTCTTTATTCCGAATCACAACTGCCTCCCAACCGGTACCCTGTACCATGCACAGTCAGGATAATCTGCGGCTTTGCAGGATTATTTTCAATTTTTTCCCGCAGCCTTTTTATATAAACGGTCAAAGTATTATTATTGACAAATTCTCCCGCGGCATCCCACAGCTCATCCAACAGTCTGTCCCTTGTGATAATATTTTTCGGATTATTGACAAAGACCAGCAACAGACGATATTCCAAGGCGGAAAGGAATACCTCTTTCCCATTCTTTTTCACAATGCCGCTGGCTGTATCCACGGAAAGCCCATTCCTGTCAAAAATGACTGGCAGACACTCTGTTTTTCGCAAAGCGGCTCCGATCCTTGCAACCAGTTCCCTTGGTCTGAACGGTTTGGTAATATAGTCATCCGCCCCCATATTCAGACCCGTAACAACACTGGCTTCATCACCGGATGCTGTCAGAAAAATAACAGGAATATTCTGCATCTGTTTGATTTCCGTACAGACGGCAAAGCCATTTCCATCCGGCAGAGAGATATCTACTAATGCTATGTCATATTTGTTGTTCGCCAACATACTGACCGCTTCTCCCTGCGTGGAGGCATGGTTAACTGCAAATCCCTCTGACTGGAGCAGAAGCATCAGATTTTTAGAAATGGTTTTGTCATCCTCGACTAAAAATATTTTTTTCACCTCAACAACTCCATTAATTAATGTTATGCTTTAATCCGATTAAGTTTTATCTACTGGGGAGCTTTGCTCCCCCAATCTTTAAAATCTCGCAACAATAGACTGCCTAAGCGAGATATGATTTTCTCTACAGTAATTTCTAATGCAGAGAACCTCATCTATGATTTCATCGTACTCAGCAGAATTACTCGAAATATTGTCAGCTCTATTCCAGAGTTCTTCCAATCTTTCTTCAATCTCTGCCGCTGTCATCTTAGAAATATCCATTTATCGTCCCCCCATTCTCAGCAATGACATTCTATGTAAAAGTTAAACTGACGCCCGGTTACAATTCACACCAACGCCAGTTTTCATCAGCTTATAAGTTGTTGAGGTGTGAATTATAACAGATTTTGCACACAAAATGCTAAAAGGCAAGCATTTTGGCGCATGATTCCCACTACT
>JAIECJ010000128.1 GCA_029068555.1 Lachnospiraceae bacterium | reverse complement strand
GGTGTGAATTATAACAGATTTTGCACACAAAATGCTAAAAGGCAAGCATTTTGGCGCATGATTCCCACTACTTTGGCATAGGTGTGAACAGTAACAGGAACTGTACACGTGTACAGGCCAAAAAGCCTCGACATAGCCCGATACAGTTCCTTACTTCTCCTGCGGCCGCACGTTCTGTCCCTGTTTCAGCTCCTCTGTCGAGTATGTAATGATTCTGGTGTCTGCACTGATAATTCCGGGTTCGATTGCAGCGTAGCGGTCATTTCTGTCTTTTATCTGCACCTTGATTTTTTCGGTGTAGTACTCGCTTCCGAGGATGCCTTCTTTTTCATTTAATGTATACACATAGAAAGCCCCCGTCTCCTCATAAACTGCCTCCACTGGAAGTGTCAGGTCGTGATACTCTCCCTGCACGGACTTTTGGACTGTTCCGCTTAATCCAGGCTGTCCCACATGCTCCGGAAGCATACAGAGGATATCATAACCCCCCTGTGCATTTTCAGTAAAATAATCTACTGTGACTTCCATCGCCGCGGACTGTCCGTTGAGTTTCACCTCAACCGTGTCATTCAGGTGCACGTATTTTCCCTCCTCTTTTGTGATACTGAATTTAAACTGGCAGGGTCTTTGTGCATCTGTCTGCAAAAGCGCCGCTGTGTCTGATGTCCGGCTGCCGACCTCTATCTGAATCCTTGAAATAATTCCGTCATTTTCAGCCTTGATTTCACCTTTTTGCTTCTTTATAGCAAGAAGTCTTTCAATCTGTTTCTGTGTCTGTTTGATATCCAGTTCATAGAGCGCTGCAGTGGAATCCGCCCTTGATGTGACTTCTGCGGAGGCAATTTCCCGCAGCTTCTGCCGCAGCGTTACTTCACGTGTGTAACTTGCGTCATTATAGCTTTCCTTTGCACGTTGCACTGTCTCCTCAAGGGTAAGCCTAGTGTCCTGCCATGCATCATACTTGGCTTCCTCCGCCGAATAGTCGGGCTGTGCGACAGCATCCCTTTCATGTTTTGTCAGCTGGTCACGCAGGGCAAGCAGTTCTTCTTTTGCTTTTTTGATTTTATTTAACAGCTCCGTTCGTTCTTCCTCATCTGCCAAACTTTTGCCTTGATTGTCTTTCTCATTCTGTGATGAATCGCTGGCATCCGCGTTTGTGTTGTTATTATTTCCTGCACCTGTATCATCCGTATCAATTGTCTTATCCCCTGCGTCTGTATTTTCGCTTCCCGTATTGTCTATGTCACCTGTATTGTTCTCTGAGTCTGTGCTTCCGGTTCCTGAACCTGTGTTATCTGTACCGTCTGTATTCTCTTCCGCATTCGAATTTCCAGTCACTGAGTCTGTATTACCTGCCACGGAACTGCCGCCCTGATTTCCTGCTGCCCCTGACAGCACACTCCCGCTGATTGTATTTCCGCTGTCATACTGTCCGTCCATTCCAGCGACCGCCTCTTTTCCGATGCGGTTCTCCAACTCGGCAAGCTGCTCCTCCAAATCCTGAATCTCACGCTCCTTCGCCGTAATCTTATCAGCGATGCTGTATCCCTTGTTCACCCAGTCATGGTACGCATCCCACGCATTGCGCCGGGCATTGTCAGCCGTATAAGGAACCGTATCGGCAAGATGCTTTCCAAGCGCCGCTTCCGCCTTATCCAGCGCTTCCTTTGCGCGCTCTTTTGCTACCGCTGTCTCCTTGTCCGCCGTCTCGTAATCTTCCTTTGCCCAGCGTATTGCCACTTCCCTTTTCTGCGCATCAATCACCGCATTGACCTGCCAGTCCGAGAGATTGCACTGAAGCTTGGAAAGCTCTGTCTCCTTCGCACTGATAAGCTCTGAAATATCTGCCGTGTCAATCGTGAAAAGGACATCCCCCGCTTTAACTGCATCGCCCTGACGGACATAAATCTTATCCACCCGCAGCCCCGCCTGCGTATTTACGGCAATTTCACCGCCTGCCGTCACGATTCCGTCTGTTTTGACAAGATGCTCTATATATTTTTTGGACGCAGTATCTGTCGTAACCATCGGCAGACCTGACACATAAATGCTCTTTGAAATAATCGTACAAATCCACACAAATACCAGAAATATCAAAAATACCTTCATCCACTTCTCCATCCGCCTGCGGATTAAAAACTTCTCCTCATCTTTCTCCATCATCCGAAACCTCCATACACTGATGCCATTCCACAGCAACTTTCACTAACCTTTTAAACCAGAATAGATAATCCCCTGCTCCAGATAATCCTGCCCCATGACAAACACAAAGATTGCCGGTATCAGCATCACCACCGATGCCGCAAACGCAAATCCCGCCTGTGTCCAGCTGATTTCAGGCAGATACAGCGACAACGGCCACAGGGTCTTGTCCTCCAGAAATGCAAACGGCTGCTCAATCATGTTCCAATATTCCAGAAAGCCAAGTACCAGTGCAGAAAGGATTCCGCCTTTTCCAAGCCCTATCCCTGCCATAAAGAAGATATAGACCTCCCCTGCCCCGTCAATCCGCGCCGCCTCAATCAAAGACTTTGGAATCGCCCGAAATCCGCCGTAGATTACAAAAATCGGAAATGTGCCAAACACGGCAGGCAGAATGACTGCCCAATGTGTATCTAACAGCGACAGCCTGTCAAGCGTCAGATAACTCGACAGCATTGTCACCTGAAATGGCAGGAGCATCAGCACGACATAGATTGTAAAGAGCACATTTTTCCCCCTGACCTCATATGTTGCAAATGCCCATGCCGCAGGTACACCCACAGCCATCTGTCCCAGCAGAATCAGGGCAGCCATTTTTACTGAGTTCCAAAATAGTACAAAAAATTCCGGCGAATAAAAAAGCAGACGGATATAATTTTCCACAGTAGGATATTGGGGAATGAGCTTCCACGACACAAATCCCGTCCCATGCTCAAACACTGGCGCCAGGCATTCGTACAAATCTCCTTTTCCCATGACAGAACCTGTCACTACAAGGAACACTGGCGCGCAGATTACAATACCTGCCGCTATGAATATGAATTTTGTCACTGCCTCCGATGCCTTGCGGAGAAATTTTCTTACATTCACTACAAATCTCCTATTCCTCACATAAACTCAATATTATCTCTGACTATAATACTGAAACAGTAAAATAAACACAAACAGCACCACCGCGACCAGCACACTCGCCGCTGCCATTTTGTCAAATTCAAGATTTACATACCAGTTGTTAAATGTATGCTGCAAAAGATAAATGTCCTTATTGGGATAGGAACCACCGACAAGATACGCCTCTCTGTATATCTTCATGGAATTAAGAAACGACAAAATTACAATCGTGTAAACGCTTCCTTTCAGGCATGGCAGCTTCACAAATATCAGGCATTGGAATCTGTTTGCGCCATCTACCCTTGACGCCTCTATCAATTCATTCGGAATCCCCGCGATTCCTGCGAGCCACAGCACGATAGTATATCCTGTGTTTTTCCATAGATAACTGACGACGAGGCTGTCAAAATCCTGTTTATAAAAAAACATTCTCCACACAATCACCACAGTGGCAGTCGGCATTGCCATCGGAAACAGATACAGACTTTTTATGACGCTAACGTCATGTATCTTGCTGAGCACAAGGGCTGCTGCCAGACCAATCACCACCAGCAGCGGTATCGCCACGCCCACGAAATGGAGCGTATTCTTTACTGCGAGCCGAAATGCCTGATTGTTTATCACCGTTTTATAGTTGTTCAGCCCCGCAAACTCTCCTGACATGACGGTCATAAAAGAACGCCGCACCACATCCGCAAACGGAATCAGCACAAAAACCAGCACCCCTGCAAGACTCACACCGATAAAGCTCATAAAATAAATAAATTCTTTCCACCTTTTCATTTTTCACACCTGCTACCCAAAAAGATAAATCTCCACACTGTCCGCAACCGCTTTCACCATCGCATCAATATGCCGCTTAACGGCTGTGCAATCTCTAAACAGTCTCTAAAGCCGAAAACCGAACAATGAAACAGACACCACATTCGTTCCGTGAAACAATTGTAGTGCCTGTTTCCTCACCCCTTTACCTGTGCTTTCATAATCGTGAGAACGCTTTATTCGTACAGATAAATCTCCACACTGTCCACAATCGCCTTCACTGCAGCGTCAATATCCTGTGTGCCTTCTAGGTACTTAGCGCCTTCCGCATAGACTGCGGCTTCGAGTACGGTATCACTCAGATACGGCGTATCAAGCTGTGCAATCCACGCCTCAAGCTTGTCGATTCCGTCCTGATTTACCGGATAAATCGTATATTCAAAGCTTTTTCCGTCCTTCATCGAGAAGCCCATATAGTATTGTCCGCCGTCATCGCCCAGATCGCTCTCGTCATAGGCAAACTGTGCCGGAAGCGCCTTTTTATTCACTGGAATGCCAAACTGTATCGTCTCCTGAACAGTCGCACCAAGCATCATGCCCACAAACTGTTTCGCCGCATCTGCGTTTTTGGTCGCAGAATTGATACCGGCAATTGACGCAGGATGATAGACATTGTCACATTGCCCGCTCATCAGTTTTATCATTGTATCCTCCAGACCGTCAATTCTTGGCACAGACAGCATATCCCTGTAAGTTCCCGCACTTACCACTTCCCCATATGCAAACGGCGTCTCCTGCATCATATATAAAGTGTCATTTGTCATCATAAAGTACTTATCTTCCTCAAAATTTCTGCCGTCCTGCGAAATCATGTTCTGTTGGTACTGCTGAATATACTCCTTTGGCGTGCCGTTCATCTCCACATCATAAAGCCGCTTTGACTGCTCCAAGAATTCCCGCACTTTACTCTGGTCAAGCTGTCCTTTGTCATCCTTCCACGTCGGCGCGCACACTGGCATAAACCGCCTCATAATGCCTGTCGCCGAGCACGCATTCATGATACTTGTATCAGGGTATTCTCCCCTTGCTTTCTCCGCCATATCCGCTATCGACTGGTAATCCTTTGCGCTGCCCACATAATTTTCATCTCCTAAAATAACAGGAATACAGAACTTCGCCGGAACAGCATACATCTTGTCATCAGTCTGAACCTTTTCAATCAAATTCCTGTATAGTCCGTCACGCTGGTCTGTTTCATTGACTACGTCAGACAAATCCATCAGCACACCCTTTTCCGCATAGGTATCAATATTGATGCCATCCAGCATGATAACATCAGGACCACTGCCGCTAAGCAGCTGTGTATTCAGCTTTTTCAGCGCATCCTCCCTTGTGACACCGCCTTCATCCATTCCAATCTGATACTCTATGAACATATCCGGGTACTGCGTCTGATATGACGAAATTGTCTGTTTCACCAGATCGTCCTCACTCAGGCTGTAAACTGTAATCTTGTCATTCGGAACGGTAGGCACTGCCGCATCATAGGCAAATTTGACGATTTTCCCGTCGTTATACACTGCAAAAAATTCATTTTTGTCATTCATCATCATCGACAAAATGCTGTATGTCGGATCGCCCAGTGAGGAAAGGCTTCCATCTATCACCTGCTCCACTGCACCGCCGCCGATAACATGGCGGTGCAAGCCCTTCTCTCCTGCTACATAGATGGCTTTGTCTGCGCCAAAAAAAGCATATGCTGTGTACCCTGATCCCGTCCACGCCATGTCCTTATAGTTTTCCTCGATAAAATTGTCTAACACCGCATCCTCAATAAAGATCTTCTTTTCCAAATCGTACAGAAAGATCTTCTCAAAGGTAAGGCACATCAGAATGCCGTCTCTGCATTCGATTAAATCTGTGGTATCTTCGAGTGTCACAAGCTTTTCTGACGTTCCAGCACTGATATCCACCCGATAAATATTTCTGCATCCTGACGCAAACACATACAGTGTTCCCTCCTCATCAAATGCCAGTCTCCTCAAGTTCGAATCCGTATCCGGCAGCTCGATGGGTATCTGCTTCGCAGTGTCGTCCGTGTTATAAATGTAGAGGTTAAAATCATATTCACTCTCTGTCCCGTCTCTCTTATCCATGCCGACAATGGCGATCGTTCCATCCTTTGCGATGGCTGACGCCGCCGGATAATGCTCATCAATAAAACCAGCGAACCCTTCACTCACCTCGGCGTTCCATGTCTCACCGCCATCCTCAGACACAATCTTCTGCGTTGAAAGACTATTCAGAAAAACCATCTGTCCATCGCTTAAAATCTGTCGTTCCACCTTGTCATAAAGATTTTCGCCCTTATAGGCCGTCGTCTCCACATAGCGTCCCATTCCGCTGTTGCCTGCATCGCCCTTCTGTTCGGATCCATTAACGCTTTCTTCTGTTATATTTGCCACTATTGAATTGTCTGCATTCTTCTCCCCGCCGACATCCTGCTCTTTCGCGCCGCAGCCTACAGCCGTAACGCAGACCGCAGCTGCCGTGAACAGTGCTGCTGTTTTTGTAACTATTGATTTTTTTCTCATAACATCTCTCCTTATGTACTCCCTCGTTCCTGGTACATTGGAATTGTATCACAGTAGTCTCTAAGGAATCTCTAAATAATCTAGTTTTTTCACTTCCTCACATATTAAAAATATTATTCATATAGATAAATTTCCACGCTTTCCATAATCCTCGCCACTGTCTCGTCGATGTCCTGCCTTCCCTCGATATACTCCACGCCTTGTGCATAGACTGCATTTTCAAGTACAATATCACTCTGATACGGCGTATCAAGACCAACAATCCACTGTTCCAGAAGGTCGATACCGTCCTTATTGACAGGATAAATCGTAAATCTGTAATCAATACCATCTACCGTATAGGACGTCGAATACTGACCGCCATCCTCCGCCAGCTTACTCTCATCATATGCAAAAAGTGATGCCAGCGATTTTCTATTGATTGGAAATCCAGACTGTATATTATCCTGAACCGTCGTGCCTAGCATCATGCCCACAAACTGCTTTGCCTGGTCAGAACACTCTGTCGCCGCATTAATGCCCACAATGGATTCCGGATGATACACATTTGCACTCTGCCCATTGAGCGGTTTATATGCAGAATCCTCAAAGCCTTCCACTCTAGGAACAGACAGCATAGCACGGTATGTATAATCACCTAACGTCTCTCCGTAGGAAATCGGACTCCTTCTTTCAAGATAGTTTTCCTCACGCATCGCCTTAAAGTACTTGCTGTCCTCAAAGCTCGTCTCAGTGTCAGATGACAGTCGCTTCTGATAATTCGTGATTGCTTCCGTCGGTGTTCCATTCATCTGCACATCATAAAGCCTCTTGGAAAGCTCTAGAAATTCTTTCACCTTCTGCGCATCAAAATGCCCCTGAGCCCGCCATGACGGAGCACACATTGGCATGGAACGCTTCATGATGCCCTTCGCCGAACATACTTGCAGCATATCTGTGTCCGTGTACTCCTCCCGTGCCTTCTCAAATACTTCTACCATCGACCGATAGTCCGTCACACTGTCCACCACATCCTTCTGTCCCACAATAACCGGAATATAAAAGCTTGCGGGTACAGCATAAATCTTATCGTCCTCTCTCATATTTTCAATCAGGTTTCTGTACAGCCCATCTTTCTTGTCAACTTCATTGACAATGTCAGACAAATCCATCAACACACCTTTTTCGACGTAAGTGTCCATTTTCATGCCGTCAAGCAGAATGACATCCGGTCCGCTGCCACCAAGAATCTGTGTATTCAGCTTTTTCAATGCATCCTCACGTGTGATGCCACCATCATCCATTCCTACCTGATATTCGATAAACATTTCCGGATACTGTGTCTGGTAAGCGGAAATTGTCTGCTTTACCAAGTCATCTTCATCCAAACTGTAGACTGTAAGCTTTTCATTTGGCACGGTGGGCACATCTGCATCATAGGAAGCCTTGACAAGCTTCCCATCCGAGTACACTGTCAGAAACTCATTTTTGTCATTTATTGTCATTGCCAAAATGCTATGCGACGGCATGCCCAGCAGAGAAAGGCTTCCATCCATCACCTGCTCGATTGTACTCCCGCCAATCACATGACGATAGAGCCCCTTATCCCCCGCTATATAGATGGTATCCGCATCTCCCAGAAAAGAGTACGCCGTAAACCCACTTCCTGTCCAGGACATATCCTTATAGGTTTCCTCCGTAAAGCTGTCGAGCGTCTCATCCTCTATAAACTGTTTCTTTTCCAAATCATACAGGAATATTTTTTCAAATGTCATACACATCAGTATGTTGTTCCTGCATTCCATACGGTAACAACTCTCCTGAAGCGTTGTCAATTTCTCGGACGTTTCCATGTCAATATCTACCTTGTAAATGTTTTTGCACACGCTCGCATACACATACAGAACGCCCTGCTCATCGAATGCAACCTCACTCAGGATCGAATCGGCATCCGGCAATTCTATGCCAATCTGTTTCACAGTATGATCTGTATGATATATGTATAGATTATAGATATATTCTTTATTATTTATGTCCGCAGAGGCATCCTTTTCGTCCATACAGACTAGTGCCAGCGTTCCATCCTTTGACAACGCTGACGAAATCGGATAATGGTCTTTGATAAAGGAGGCGAATGTATCATCCCTCTTGATATCCCACGTGTCTCCGCTGTTCTCCGACACAAATTTCTGGCTGGTCATACTGTTTATAAACACAATACTTCCATCATGTAATATCTGTTTTTCCACCCTGTCCCAATAGTCGCCCTCACAGACTGTCCGTTCCACATAGCGCCCTGTACCATTACTATCTGTATTGTCCTGCTGCTTTGTGCCAGACGTATCACCATCTGTCATAAGTACATCTGATCCTTTTTCAGATATATCCATTCTTCCCTGTATACTGCAACCCGTCGCAGTTATTCCGACTGCCGCCGCCATAAAAAATGCGGCTGCTTTTGTAAAGATTGTTTTTTTACTCATTGTGAACCTCCATGTGCATTTATTATGTTACATATAATAACACAGAAAGCTCTAAATGCTCTCTAAAAAGGACTATTGCTATTGTAATTAAAATTATAGCGCGATATAATAAAGTTCATATCATCCGCTCTACTGCGTATATAATAAACGAATCGTTTTTTCTGTTACAATTCACACCCAACGCCAGTTTTCATCAGCTTATAAGTTATTGAGGTGTGAATTATAACAGATTTTGCACACAAAATGCTAAAAG
>JAIECJ010000127.1 GCA_029068555.1 Lachnospiraceae bacterium | reverse complement strand
AGAAATTTGACATAAAATAAGCAGGTTTTATACGGCCTGCAAGCGATTTTTTTCATATTCAACTGTCAAACTCCCGTTTAACGCGCTATAGAATAAGATAATAAAATTTTGAACACATTAGATAAAATAAAACACTTGCAATAATTGAAAGTTTTGATATAATAATAAGGTATACAAATGAATGAGCAGAATATAGTATTAGATGGTGTAGAACATTGGATTGTTAATCCCCCTCTCTTGAGTGTCAGGTGTTCGTTTGTCAAAGCAACGTAAAATCAACTTTTTTCTAGCTGTATGATTTGCTTTTTAGCAAATTTTTCATACAACTCTCGTAGCTCAGTTGGATAGAGCGTTCGCCTCCTAATAATCAGGTCATCCGAGTCCTGGTAGGTAAAAAAGCTCTTTTCATAAACTTCATATCGTTCGAGTCCTCGTAGCTCAGCTGGATAGAGCACACGCCTCCTAAGCGTGGGGTCGGAAGTTCAAATCTTCTCGGGGACGCTGAAATGCCGTAACTTCAAGGGTTGCGGCATTTTTGGTTTGCGCGCCATAGGCGCACTCTAACGGGTGCAAGTCCCGAACACGCCTAGGCAACGAGGAAGTGCATAGCTGAACAGCAAAGGTACCATATTGAAAAATATTAAGTGCAAAACAATATTTATGAAAGCACAGACAAATATCAGTAAAGATGGTATTTTGATGGCAGCATTAAATGAGGATGATTTAAAAAGAGTTTCGGAGCTTATTGCTGATTTACAAATTGTTCGTTTTGATTGCGGTCATGGCATACACATAGAGAAGCCAAAGGAGTTTATTGAATGTCTAGAGCGTGTTTGAAAAATCATTCCTGCCATCTTTACGCCCCACTTTGCGTGATATTTGCATCAAATTCAGGTTACATAGCCCGCTATGCGCCCTTCATTTGGCACAAATCTCCCACAAATTGTGACGCACATCTGGCAGAAAGCATTTTTCAGACACGCTCTAGCAAACTTGGAATGACAACAGAATGGGTACGCTGCCCTATCTGCGGAAATAAAACGAGGTTACAGATACGGGCAGATACAGAGTTAAAAATGTAACTATAAACCAAGCACTGCCCCATGTGTGAGAAAGAGGGAGCTTGCCGCCGCCCTGTTATCTTTGCCAGAGAAAAACCGAGAAATCATTTTCCTTTACTTTTTCGGGAATTACACACAGCGGGAAATCGGGGAAATGTACAGACGCTGCCGGAGTACGACCGGGTATCAAATCCGCAGGACTTTACAGCTTCTGCACAAAGAAATGGAGGTACTTTCGCATGGGAAATCCGAACCTTTTACCCTATGAAAGGATTGTCCGAGCAACCAACGGAGAGCCGGAAGCCGTGGACGAGGTTATACGGCATTACAGCAAGCGAATCCGAATTGCCGCCATTGAAAACGGGCATATCGACAAGGATACCGAGGACAGCATAAAACAGTGGATTGTCGCTGCCCTGTTTAAGTTCCGTTTTGATGAACAGGAAGTATAAGAAATCGCTTTCTTTTTTTGGGAAAATGGATATATAATAAAGCAACGACAAATCGAAGTTTGGAAGGAGTAACAGACATGGAATTTCCTTTTTATGATTCACCCGATACTGCTACGATTATCTGTTGCCATATATTGGAGCGTCAGGCACCTATTCTATATGTATCACATGATGAAGATGACGGAATGTGGCAATTTCTATGTGGAGAAACACACGAAACAGATGAAGCAAAGTTAGTATCCTTAAAATGGGTTTTTGATTTAGATAACTCTGTCAGTACCTTAAAGGATATGCCTTGCGGTTACTATGCAGAGAGAAAAAACCAAGATGACGATTGGATTATCAGAAAGCGATAACTTCCAATATGGCGGTAAATTAGAGCATTGGTAGACACACCTTGTCGGGTAGTAAAATAAGGCATTTCTCGCTTTGTGTCCTGTTTTTTATCAGGCAGTTTTGATAGGATTTTTCTGAAAGGAGGAAAAGAATGAATCAAGAAAAAATCGGAAAATTCTTAAAAGAACTCCGTAAGCAAAAAGGACTTACCCAAGAACAGATTGCAGAAAAATTTAATGTATCAAACAGAACAATATCCCGTTGGGAGAATGGCAACAATATGCCGGACTTAGATATTTTGATTGAAATATCAGATTATTATGAAGTTGACTTACGGGAAGTTCTAAATGGAGAAAGGAAAAGCGAGAATATGGATAAAGAAATGAAAGAAACTATATTGCGGGCAATGGATTATACAAACACAGAAGCAGAAAGATACAATAAGCGTGTACGGATATGTAATGGGATAGCAATGCTTTTAGTATTAGCCCACACTATCATTAAAGGAACAAGCCTTTATGATAATCCGACAGTTATGGTTGGACTGGATATTGTACAGGGATTTGCAGTTGGAATGCTTTTGGTGGGTTTGCTATATTCAAGTCGCTATGGTGCGAGGATTAGAGCGTTCAAGAAACGACTGATGAAAAGGCAAGAATAAATTCCAATTTGTTTGTGAGTTATAGATAAAATAAAGAATATTGCACCAAGTAACTGAAAACGATAGCTAAAAGAGCAGAGATTTGAGAGAGTCCCTGCTTTTTTGTGCGCAAAATTAAACTCATCACTTGACAATGTTGCATAGATATCATGAATGAGGGAGAACAGCTCTATCATTGTGTCGGAAGCAGCGACAGGAGCATACTAGAGCGTGTTTGAAAAATCATTCCTGCCATCTATACGCCCCACTTTGCGCGATATTTGCGCCAAATTCAGTCAATATAAGACTTGCCCTTTATGCCTTTGACCCCTATGCCTCTTTTATTTGGCACAAATCTCCCACGTCAGCGCGTCTACAGGAGAGATGAAGAAACGATATGGTTTCATTTAAGTGGACAAGGAGGACAATGGCAATGGCACGCTGCAGAGGAGTAAAAAAGTCTCCTTTGACTGGTATAAAGAGGCGATTGCAAGCAAAAACTGACTATCGGCTTTTTTTGCGGTTCGGCTTTAGCAAAATAGACAGGAGGAAATTGAAATGTCCAGTTTAGGCATGAAAAATATAATAAAGTACGTTGTACCAATGATCTTAAGCAATGTTTGCTTCTTTATGTTCACCATTATTGACGCGGTTTTTGTTGGAAGAGGTGTAGGAACAAATGCCCTCGGAGATTCCCTGCTATGACAAAGAGATTATTCAGATGATAACTGAAAAGCAGGGACTTGATGAACGATATGTTTCCCATATATCAGAAAAAAATCTGCAGACTGCATATCCTCTGACAATAGGGCATCGTTTCACGATGACCCCGCACCCTGTTACAAAGCAGGCGGTAGCAATTGCTGTTGAGCAGCAAAGAATCATTCAATCCTTTGCGTGGCAAGGGGATTGTATTATGATTGGACGTTGTGCAGACGTAATTTTAAAAGAATACAGCCCGTTTAATATTTTTGTATATGCGGATATGGATACAAAGCTGAAACGGTGTATAGAACGAGCGCCCAAAGGTGAAAACCTCACCCGCACAGAACTGGAACGTAAGATACGGGAGGTAGACAGGGAACGTACAAAGCATCTGAACCAATGAGAGCACCCAGGCGGTAAAACGGTTTGTGTACATAACAAACGCTGTCACGCTTCGCGAGCCAGCTTATTGTAATAAAAAAGCGATGTGGATGCCTTCCAGTATCCATATCGCTTTTGGCTGTTAACTGTGGGAGGTATTTGCCACAATGGAAATAAATTTTTTCAGAAGAGGGCTTTGGGAGCTTTTCTTATAAAAGACGCCATAGGACAAAGGTTCGCTGCCTTTTAAAGGAATTGTACAGATTTCCGAGTTTATAAAATTCATCTGTGGAAGGACAGAGCAGCCGTAGCCGGCCCTTACAAGCGTAAGAAGTACCTGCAGGTTTTCACACATATAAGTGGATTCCGGCGGAATATGCTGTGAAACATGATTTTGCATTTCTGCAACTTTAGAAGGAATTGCATAGGAGTTGCAGACAACAATATTCTCCAGATATAATTCCTCTTTTGCAAGTTCTGACCTTGCAGCATAAGGATGTGCGGCGGGAACGATACAGCACAGGGGTATTCGGAATAACTCTTTATAGATTGTGTCGCTCTTTATTGGGATATCACCCTGGAAACCAAACAACAGATCCAGTTCATCCTGATAAAAGAGATTTAAAATAGACCTGTGGGGAATCACTTTCAAAAACGGATAAAGCTGCGGCATCTGTTCCCGGCAGGTTTTCAGTATCTTGCAGAGCAGGTCCAGATTGGCTTCGTTCTGGCAGCCGATGGTTAAAACCTGTATATTCGTATGTTGGTGGCGCTGTATTTTCTGTTGGGCCACATCCAGCCTGCCCAAGACATTTTTTGCGTCTTCCAGAAAACTGATCCCAGCAGGGGTAAGGGTAACCGTCCGGGTGGTGCGGTGCAGGAGTTTGGTTCCCAGTTCGTCTTCCAGCGAGTGAATCTGCCGGGATACGGCTGACTGGGTGATCTTTAAAATTTCAGCAGCTCTTGCAAAATTCAAGTTTTCGGCAACCTGGATAAAGCTCTTTAACTGGTCTGTATTCATGGTTCTACCTCGATTATTGCGCTTTTGTCATTGATAATACCATATTTTCAATTCACTTTCAAGAGCAAATGTGTTTTAATAGGTATTGCAAAGGTTAGTACTCGACAAATATGAGTGCTAACAAAAAAAGAAAGGCAGGTAACAGGAATGAAATTAAGACCATTAGGTGACAGCGTTATTTTGCAATATCAGGAAACAGAAGAAAAAACACAGTCGGGCATTGTCCTGCCGGGCAGTGCAAAAGAAAAGCCCCAGAAAGCGGTTGTTGTGGCAGTCGGGGACGGTAGTGAACTGGCAGCCTTATTCAACATCAGTTTAAAGAAAGTGAAATGATATATGGATGGAAAGCAGTGTGCTGGTTCTGTTTTGGGGCTGGCCAATCAGATAAAAAGAGTTTTTGATACAACAACAGGGCGGTGTGGCACACAGGTACGAATCCTGAATTTTGTCCTGGTGTCATATCCGGACAGGGAAATCTATCAAAAGGATATAGAAGAGGAACTGAATATAAGAAGCGCATCCGTTTCCACACTTTTGAAAAAAATGGAGGCCCAGGACTTTATCCGCAGGGAAAAGGTTTCCTGCGATGACCGTTTGAAAAAGATACTTCCAACCAGCCATACGGTGGAAATGAAAGAACAGGTTGAACGCCATATTGCTCTGCTGGAAAAGAGACTGACGACGGGCATTGGCGCGGAAGAACTGAAGATTTTTCGTAATGTGCTTGGAAAAATGCAGGAAAATATGGAATTAACAGAAAAAGGAAACATTAGCAGGAGGTAAAAAATGGATACAACAGTAACAAAAACAAATCCACTTGGAACAGAACGGGTTGGGAAGCTGATCCTTACATTTGCTGTTCCAAGTATTATTTCCATGGTGGTCAACGCATTGTATAACATTGTTGACCAGATTTTTATCGGACAGGGGGTAGGGTATCTTGGCAACGGCGCCACCAATGTTGTCATGCCCATGACGGTGATCGCGATCGCGTTAAGCCTGCTGATCGGTGATGGAGCCGCGGCATACTTAAGCCTGAAGTTAGGTGAGGGGGATGAAAAGTCAGCGGCCAACGGCATAGGGTGTTCCATATCGGTCATGGCGATTGTTGGAATTGTTCTCTGCGTCCTGTTTAACTTAACTTTGGAACCTTTATGCAGGCTGTTTGGCGCCACGGAAGACATTCTGCCATATGCAATGGATTATGGGCGGATTATTTCTTATGGAATCCTGTTTTCTTCTATTGATTCCGGAATGGCGGGCATGATCCGTGCGGACGGCAGCCCGAAATACAGCATGGCAGGGCTTTTAGTGGGCTGTATCACGAATATCATTCTTGACCCCATCTTCATTTTTGTTTTCCACTGGGGGGTAAAGGGAGCCGCATGGGCGACCATCGCAGGACAGATCTTGAATGCTTTCCTGTATCTGGCCTATATTTGGAAATTTAAGAGCATCCGGCTGGATAAGGTGTGTTTCCGTATTTCGGGGAAAGTCATGGCAAAAGTCAGCAGTCTTGGTATCTCCAGTTTCATCACACAGATCGCCATTGTGCTGGTCATGGCGGTTACCAATAACATACTGGTATCCTATGGCGCACAGTCGAAATACGGCGCGGAGATTCCGCTGACCACCATAGGCATCACCATGAAGGTGAACCAGATCGTCTCCGCGGTCCTGCTGGGACTGGCAACGGGCGCGCAGCCCATCTGGGGCTACAATTACGGCAGCGGGCAGAAGGACAGGGTAAAGCAGACATACCGCGTGATACTGACCGCGTCAACGATCATGTTGATCCTAGCATTTCTGGTATTCCAGTTCGCGCCTATGAGTATTGTCCGGCTGTTTGGTTCCGAGTCAGAACTGTACAATGAGTTCGCGGTGAAGTGTTTCCGTATCTTCCTTCTGGCGTGTCCCATCAACGGGCTGCAGATGGCAACGGGCATTTTCTTCCAGGCCATCGGAAAGCCTACCCAGGCAACCGTCCTGTCCCTGTCCAGGCAGATCGTTTACCTGCTCCCGGCAACCTTATTACTGCCGTTGGCATTAGGGGTGGAAGGGGCATTGTGGGCAGGGCCGCTGGCAGACGTGCTGGCGTTTATCACAACCCTGGTCATGTTGAAATTATACTGGAAAAAAATTTAAGGAGGCAGATATTATGCAGGGAAAAATCATTACGATCAGCAGGCAGTGCGGGAGCGGCGGACACAGCATCGGAAGCGAACTGGCAAAAAGGCTGGATGTGCCGTTTTATGACAGGGAGATCATTGAAATGGCAGCAAAGGAAAGGTTTTGCTCAGATGTGTCCCCTCAGCTTTATCATATAAACCGCACAGGGTATTCTGTTCCGTCAGTTTTAGGGTGTTGGTATAGGGCCTGTAATTTTCCGTGATAAAAACCTCGCCGCTCTCCCCCGACTTTGTGCATATCCTAAAAAATGAATTGCATAGCAATATGAAACATTTCTTAGGAATTGATACTTCCAAAGTAAAAGCCGTTAAACCGTGAATATTCACAAGTTCATCGGCTCTGCGTCTATGCGTCTGGCTCTTTGATGACATTTACCTGTAATTTCTTAACTTCCACTAAGCTTTCCTGTCTGCACTTTGGACAGTAGAGTGGAAAGTATAGCAAAACTGTATCCTCTCTGATCTTCTCCCTTGTTTTTTCCCACAGACAGGGCAATGTATCCATTCCGTTTTTTTCATAATCTGTTCATCTCATTTTACATCATTGTATCATCCCGTAAAACCTCAGCTAAATTGATTTTGCGTATATTACGCCAACCAAGATAATATGCAAATGCTACAATTCCCCAAATAGCCAACATAAAAATCATAATCGGAATGATTGGTGCTTCGGCAAGAAAGGTTCCCACTTCAACATAGCTCGTCTTCAGCAAATATCCCACTGTAACAACTGCTAGCGGAAGGGTAATTAAAATCGGACGCCCTGCAATGGTAAGTGCCTCCGCACAGAACATTTTTTTGATTTCCCCTTGTGTCATTCCAACAGACATATATCTTGCAAATTCCCTTTTTCTCTGACGAACAAAACCCAGCGTATTAGAAAATACATTTGCTATGCCAATAACTGCAAGCAGAACACAGAAACCGCCAAATATTGTCATCATCCCTTGTATTTGTTTATTGTTCGCTTCTACTTCCTGAATACGGTTCTCACTTTCTACCTTATAGTTTCCTGCAATAAGACTTTCCACCTGCCCCTGCAAAACACCCAATTCTTCTAATGTCACATTTTCTCTGCCAAGCATACAGATATAGGTATCTTCCTCACTGCCTCCGATCTGTTCCTTGATTTCTTTCCACAAAGATACAGGAATAAAATGCACCAGTTCATAATAGTCAAGCTTTGCATATTC
>JAIECJ010000126.1 GCA_029068555.1 Lachnospiraceae bacterium | reverse complement strand
TTCTTTCCACACATCACTCCATCTCCCTGAACGTGCCAGCCATTCCTCCCACAAGGCTCCACTGGCGCTGCATATAGGACTTGAGGTTTTCCGTGCTTTGCTGATAAGCCTCACAAGCCACCTGCGGATCATCAAAACTACAACCTTTGCCAAAACAGCATACTGTCCTGAAACGTAGCTGCAAGTTTTCCATTGTCTTTCAGCCATGAGAGATATGAGCGCACCGTACTGCCTACCAACACATACTGTTCAAAATTTATGGAAAGCCTGTAACCTTTGAACACTTCTTGCAAAATTCTCTCAAAGCACATCGGCTCCATGCAGATGGATAAAATTCTATCCGCCACCTCATGTACCTTATCCCTGTTGAAGCATACAAGCTCCTTTATATCAGCAGACACTTCCGCATGAGCCGGAACAAACATGGCGGCTTCCATTTTCTCCACCATATCTAACGTTTCCAGATAGGCTCTCACATCATAAATGAAAGATACTGCATACTTCTCCAGCGTTTTCCGGCTGCTGATACAATCCGCAAGGAATACCACCCCATCCGGCATACGGAACCCAACCATATCAAAGAAATGTCCCGGCAAAGGTATAGTCTCTATCTCCTTTGGAAACCCCTCATCTGAAAAATCTGTCACATTGCTGTCCTGCGCCATCAGGAACTTATGCCGTAAATCCTTACACGGATAACCACCATAAAGAAAGGACGGCTCCAAGACCGGGTATTTTGTAAAAGCCGCCTCTATTCCGCCGGAATAGACCTTACATCCTGTCTGCCCCTGCAGGTAACAGTTCCCACCGATATGGTCTGCGTTGGAATGGGTGTTAAGTATGGCTGTTAAGTGCCAGCCGTTCTTATCCAGTATCTGTCTGACCTTTCTCCCTGCATCCTTGTCATTCCCACTGTCAACCAGATATACATTATCCTTGTCCGCAACATAGACACCTATCTTTGCCGGGCAGTTTATGTAATAGCATTTCTCACTGACTTGTACCAATTCATACATTTTTCGTTTCCTCCTTTAACTGTTCGGATAAAATATCACATTATAAGCGGCGCAGGCTTTATCTGAAATATTGTGGTATGCATGGGAAATATCTGCTCCAAACCGTATGGACTGCTTTTCCTGCAATAGCACTTCCTTCCCGCCTATTACCATTTTCAGCGTCCCCTGCACCAGAAAGACATATTCCTCCACGCCTGCCACATGGGGAAGTGATTCATGGCATACCCCTGCATCCAGCTCAATATAAAAGGCTTCCACATTCCTTACCGGGTCAAAGGGAAACAACGGGTATGCCCTCATTCTCCCGTTTTCTTCCATGATCATATCCTTTTCATCAAGCCCAGCAACCGCATATTCCGCTTGCTCCTGTTTACAGAAAAACGACAACGGAATTTTCAGCCCTGTTGAAATCTTCCATAATATGTTGATGGTGGGTGAGGACTGCCCACGCTCGATCTGCCCTAACATGGGCTTGCTGACACCTGTCAGCTCTGCAACGTCATCAAGCGTAAGATGCCTTGTATTTCGGATTTCTTTCAACCGCTCTCCTATCTTCAATGAAACCTGCTCCATGATTCCTCCTTGTATTTGTTTTAGCATATAAAATATATTATAGCATACATACTTTCAAAATAAAAGAGCTTTCACAGCTCCTTCTCATTATCTTTTTATCAATTTTCCCATACACTATTTGGCGAAACTAAGTGCTGACTGCATTACCGACCTGTTTGCCCGCCTGAAGAAAGATTCTGGAATCAGCCGCCTTCATGCGCATCTGCTCAGGCACACATTTGCAACCTCTTACCTTGTCGGCGGCGGCAACCTGGAATTTTTACGTGTATTTCTTGGTCATTCGGATTACAATGTGACAAGGGGATATAGCCAGCTTACTGCATCTTTATTTTGCACCGAAACCGGACGGTTTTATTTCGTATCAAGTGGTCTGGATGGCGGTGAAAGCAAAAAAGATAAGGCGCACTGCCCTATCTTCCTTGTATTCATGAGACATCGGGGACTCGAACCCCGGACAACTTGATTAAAAGTCAGATAGTTAATTGATTAAAAAGCTTTATTTTACAAGGTTTTTGGGAATGTTTGCTATAATTTTGCTATAGTGCCAATGATAAAAGGACTGCTAATCACAGCCCTTTTTGTATATTTACCATCCAAACCCTTTCCCTGTCTTTTTCTTATCAGGAAATAAATCAGGGAAAACAGACATTGCGTCACTTCCATATCTTTTGTCTATAAACCATTTCGCACTGTCAATTTTAGACATTTTTTTCATTGCATCTACATACATTTTCTTTAATTTGTTCATAGCTTCTTTCTTGTCTTTTTTTGCATATCGGGCATATACTCATCATAGCCAAATTTGCTTAATGAATTTCTTACTCTTACTGCTAAATTTTGTTTAAAATTTTCAGAATCAGGATTTATTTCTGACAGTCCGTATATTTTCTTAGAACGTATATCCTCCGCCCATTTAATTTGTTTTTCAGTTCCTTGCAATTGTGGCATTTTAGGAACGCCACTCCCACCGATTAATCCGCTTGAAGAACCACGCCCACCCATCACATCACCTTTTAAACCTTTCTTGAAATGCCTTAATCTGCACAATGTTTCCCTTGCATTCCTCCGGCACCTTACCCATAAATAATACCACTTCTGGCCGCAATCTGTCCATCATTTCATTGTATCCTGCCAAAAACAATTCTTTCTTTGTCTTGCTATTTGCCGCACTTACACTAGATACTGCAACCACGCCGCCCACAGGCTCCCCATCAAAGCACCATTCAAAAGAATCTTGCGTACTCCATGAGATTGTTGGAATCACATTCACGCCGTTTTCTTGCAGATATGCACCTAACCAATGCTTGCGATAGTGGTTGTAAATCTGAATCGCTTTCGGAAAGTCAGTGTATGTAGAAAAGTCCGGAGACATAACATGTGTGAACTGCCGGAACATATCAAGATATTTGTCTGGCGTCTGCCAAACGGAATTAAACTGGTAATCATCAAGAAAAAAATGCACACCCTTACCAGCTCTGTTCTTCTCGCTTCTGGCATAGTTGAAGCCTATCCAGTCACAACTTTTATATGTTGTTGGCTGTATCTGCGGTATGCCATATTCTCCCACGCCGCCAAATATGCGCTTTTGGAGGTTTTCATAGTTTTTGGTTTGTCTGTACATTACCAGCTTCACTCTCCCCGACTTCTTCCACTTCCTTTTTAATCCGCTTTACAATTGGCATAAGAAACGGCGGCAATTCAACACCGATGTCAATCATGTTTTCCAAAATGCTGATAATCTCATTAACCACTATCCACACCGCAACCAGTGTTGCTACTATAAATGGTATCTGAACAGCCAACCCCATTGTTTCAGCCGCATATCGAATAAGCACGTCCACCATAGCGCCTACAACAACTAGCAACCACATACACACCTTTTTGACGATGCCACGCATACCCTTATAGCTGTTAATCTGCTCCTGCCTGTATTTGGACGCTGCCAACCCTGTTATGTAATCAATAATGTTACACGCTACCATGAGAAACACGGGGATTGCAAGAATCCCCAAAAAGTCCATGATAGCGGATAATACGATTGTCAAAAATCCCTTTGTTTTATCCACATTTCTTATTCTCATCATACTTTTTATCCTCCTTAGCATAACTTTTTCCACGTTGCACGCGTGATTATCCCTACAATGCCATCTTCTGCAAGTCCCAACCTGCGCTGTGCCTCCCTGATTGCCCCATCAGATTTTACACCGATGATTCCGTCAATCTCGTCTTTTTGTAGCAATCCAAACCGCCACAAGTACCACTGCACCCACATAGCGTCGTTGCCTGTCTTGCCAATTTTGACATTGGATGCTGGCTCGATAAACGGATTGTACTCAACTATAATCTCATAATCAGTATTTACCGCTGACTCGTCGCGATACCAGACATTGAGGTCGACGTATCCAGATACGCCCGAAATAATGCCCTGGCTTGTGTACTGCCATCCTGCAAGCTCTATACCTGTTGGCAGATATTTGATATCGGGAACCTCTGTTGTAGGCGTATAGTCTTTTACAAACGGATACCGCGCCCACCAGATAGGTATGCCTGCAATCTCACGCGCATAAGGTTTTAAATATGGCGTGTAGTACTGCGCACCCGTGTAAATCAAAAAGTCCATATTTGCCGCGCGCGCTGTATCACGATAAATATTGATTATCGGTATAATATTACTCCCTAGCCCCATCATGGACTTGTCCTCTAAATCCAGTACCATGGTGTCAATGCCTTTTGGAGCGCCTGCTGTCACAAACGCATCAGCCGCCTTTTTAGCCTTTTCCTGCGTGTTTGCATAACTGTATGTATATCCTGCGATTATTGGTATTCCTGCGCTGTTACATCCTGCGACGTGCGTGTGAAAAAGCTTATCTGCAACATTGCTTGCATTGATTACCTTGACTATCGCAAACTCCACCCCTGCATCTTTTACGGACTGGTAATTGTTTATTACATTCCACTGTGCAATATCGATACCTTTTTTGTTTGACATAAATTACCTCCTCGATTTAAAAAATGTGTAATGTGGCTTGTCCTCCCCGAAAATCCAGTACCGTAGATAATCGTCCAGTATAATCGCCGGAAGCGACAGGATAAACCACAAGATTGTATATGGCAAACATATCTGTCCCATGATATTTAAAGGCATACTGCGATAGTCCCATATTGCATAATTGCAATTAATCAATAGCCCTGCCAACAGCTCTACAATAGTTATCATCACCGCGCTGATGGCTTGCTGTTGAATTAACGGCATATCCCATGTAAATATCTCGTTAACGAGACCAATTGTCAAAAAACAAAATCCTCCAACAAAAAACATTGTCCAATGTGTCCTGCCGCGCCATAGCAGTTCTATTAATATGTATAGCAAACCGCCAATCGCAAACAAAACTGACGGCTTTATCAGCCTACGCATTTTTAGCGGAATAAAAATCCGCCAATACTTCTGACTGGTATTCCTGTGGAATGTACATTCCGTAAAATGCAGACTGCACACTCTCTTTGTCTTGCATACTATTGATATAGATGCGCAAATCTCTAAAATATGTTACTTGGTAGCTGATAAAAGACAATGCCGCACCTGTGATTCTGTCCATATCCTCTGCGCTGTAGTATTTGCAATGTTCTGCGTTGTCTGCATCGTGCCATGGGATTTTGTCAACTCCCTGTTGCGCCAACGTTTGCAATCCCATAAGCGACATTTGGTCTTGGTCTTTTAATGTAAACCTTTCCACGGTGCCATCTGATAGTGGCACTTCTACCCCATTCTGGATAATCTTTTGCTGTTCGGCATTCATTTCGTTTATCTTCTGTTCCTTGATTTCCTCCAGCGTTGGTTCGTATGGTTCAATTGGTGGAAAATCCGGTTTCGGCATCGATTCTGGTGGAATATAAATGCTTTCGTCATTAGAAAACTGTACACCACCGTCAATTTTGCGGTAGACAGTGGTGTATGCACTATAATCCCAATTATCATCATGGTCGGGGCGTGATAGGATAAATCCCTTTGTCAAGACCGGGAAATCTCCCTTTAAATCTATTACGTTATCAGATACGATACTAAATTCTACGGGATAGATTGTGCTATCCTCTATATAATTCATGTTTAACATTTTTAATTTTCCTTTCTGTTTTTTCGATTTACAGGTTCCATTTGGTCGGATAAATGGTAACATAATTATCTAGCAAAAATTCTAAATAAATAGTCTGTTTGAATCCCTTTAACACTTATGTGTGTATTATCCACAGTCTCAATTTCCAATCCACTAAATAATATTTTTGCACCCGCTCCACTTGCGCCAAGTAACAAGCTAAGGGGCATCGTCATTGTGTCTTCAATTCTAAAAACATAACCATAAATTAACAAAATTTCCGCACCATAAAGATTTAGCACTTCATGTATTCCGTTTTCTTTTACGGATAATACCTGTCTCCATTCTTTAGCATTTATAAGACTGCTAATACTATTTGCAACATACGCAATCGAATTGCCGTTTATATAAATATCCCCACGCTCATTATTTAGATGTAAGTTTATGCCACCATTACTAATGTTTTCTGCCAAATATCCTGTTCGGATGTTTTTATCCATCCACTGTAATATATTTTGCCATCCGGATGCTGTTTTATAGTCATAGTTACGTTTAAATGTTGCATTAAAGTTATTTTTTCCAGATAAATTATTTTTTATCTCACCAACCATTTCCTTAACAGCTGTGGCTGCTGCGACATTTGTTGTATCTACATTTGCGTTTACCTGTTCTTTTGTTGTAAGGACTGCACTATCTCTTACTGGATGGGTTTTGTCGTCAAAACTTAATTCTTCGACTCTGTTAATATATCCACCGTTAGCATCAATTACCCCTTCATATTTCATTTGGATTTTTGCTGGATATTTTATATTATAATCACCTTCAAGACTTTCAAATTTAATATCTCCATCCATCTCGCCCCCTGTCAAAGGCAGGGCTCCAACACTTTCTGCGTCTAATTTCATAATTTCGCTGTTGGTATAATCTTTTGCAATTTTAAGTGCAGCATCAACGGCTTTGTCAATCATTTCTGCTGTAACTCCACCACCTGAATCTCCTCCGAATCCATTCTGGCAAAGATAATATAAATAAGTGTCTTCACGCGTAATTGGTTTTGGTATTTTCCCAGTTCCATTAATAAGGTAAGTATAATATGCGTCCTTTTTTGTTATTGGTTTTGGAATGTCTGCCATAATATCACCCTTTCTTAGTATGCTATCCAATTCATAGGTATGCTGCTATAATTTGCTGCTTTTTCGCAATGCCAGTAGCAATATTTATGTTCGTTCACCCCTGAATGTGTAATCCACAACTCGGGAACATTGCTGGTAATGCTTTTGCAATAGTAAAATGTATATCCAAAATTGTTTACAAAATTGCAATTATCAAACAGATTTTCAGGGACATGTTCTAATTTGTCGCAACTCATGAACGCCCTTTCAAAAGTATAGGCATTGACGCAATCCTTGAACAGTCCCTGCGGTAAATTTTCCAGATTTTTGCAGGAATAAAATACATGTGAAAAGTTTGTCGCCTTTTTTTGCCCCCAAAATAAGTCCTGCGGTATTTGCGTTATACCAGCACAATCAGAGAATGCATTATAGAATGTTTCTGCGTTTGTGCAATTCTTAAACAGTCCCTGTGGTATTTGTGTTATGGCTGTGGATGCAAAAACATTTTGGAAATTGGTTGCTGCATGGCAGTTGTCAAAAAGTCCTGCCGGAATGCTCTTTAATCCTGTACATCCTCGAAATGCAGCGGAGAAATTTTGTGCACTTAAGCAGTTTGCAAGCAAGTCTTTAGGAATTTGTTCTATTTTAGCGCTACCTCCAAGCAAATCAGAAAAATCAGTTTCTTTTTCCATTGTTTTTGGAAATGCGCTTAATATCTCCACTAATGCATCCTTTACATTATAAAATCCACCGGTAAATTTTATATTTTTTAAATCTCCTGTTATCTGTACTATGTACCTTTTAACCGAATTATAGGTGTGGGTTATCACAAGCTGACTATCGCGTTCAAAATCCGTGCTTTCCCCATCCCCCCAGTCTATGTGTATATTTCCTTTTAATGCAACTGCGTATCTGCCATTTGGTATTATGGCAAACTTAAAGACGTTATCTTCTATCGGGATATCTTTAAGTTTCTCCCACACAAGCGTTGCATTCCCCTCGCTGTCCGTCAGATACATCGCATCATGGTAATGCCCGTTAAAATATATGTCCTTATGGTCTTTCCCTTGAAAATAAAGCCTTGCACTCTGTCTTCCCATTATTCCACCGTCACTTCCCCCTGTATCAGGTAAATCGTATTCGCGGCAACCGATACTGGAAGCACCGGAACTGATTCAACATTCCAACCGCCACTTGATGCAATCATATTGTCAATTTCTTCTTTCGGATATGTATAATCCTCAACTTCCTGCTTAACACTTTTCTTTAGTGTGTCAATCTGCGTCTGTAAATCTGTAACAAACTCGGTTTGGTACTCCTCCCCCTGTGCGCTGTAAGAATCTGTAAGCGACTGTATGCCAGTAAGCTCGCGATTTAATATATAAAAACTTTTTCCTTCATATACAATATCGTTACTACTCTCTGTATTTTCCCAATCAATCATTTTGTACGATACTGCGTCTAATCCGCACTCAAGGTAAGGTAAGCCATTATTCACAGATTTAAACGGGCGATACGAAAATCCCTGTACATTCGGATATATATTCTCTGCAATCTGTAGGAGAACATCTTTAGAAAGCCCATAAGTAAACATACTTCCTTGAATAATATAATTATTAGTGCCGGTTCCATATGTCACACCCTCATTATCTTCGGACTGGCGTATTGTAATCTTATCCACCGGCTTGACCACATATTCTTCGTAATCCACATCTTTATAAAAGGAAAAGCCAGTCTCCTGAATATTATCCAATCCTAAAGCGCTCTTTGATATTCCTGGAAAGACATCTTTACCAGGATAAAAAGGTGTATATAAGCTGCTATCAATCGCTCCCAATATTCTGTATTCAAATTTATTATTGCGATTTATAATACCAAATACACCATTAATCTGGCATATCGCTTTAATTACAGGTAAAGCCTGCAAAGAGCTCGGATTATACTGCTTTTTTATCTCTATATTGTCGTTTGGGAGGACTATCTCCACTTGCTCAATTCCGATATAGGCAAAGAGACTATCACGCAAAACTTTTAATGTTATCGGAAATGTAAGGGACTTATACCATGCAGAAATGTCCGTACTCCCCTTGGTATAAAGCTCGTCATAGGCAACAATTTCCTTTATTCGCTTATTACTCTGCTTCATCGCACTATCAACAATGCCGTTAAAAAGCGTAATCAGTTCGCTTTCCGCTCCCTCCGTATGAATTGTCGCCGTAATTTTCTTGCCCTTGATATCCTCTTTTAAATTATTTACCTGTATCTTAAACATACTCGATATGCATCCGACAAATTCTATACTGTTAGAACTTACAAGCTTTTCGGAAAGATACATGGAATCGGAATACATGCGTCCCGTACCACCCAATATAGACAAATCCAGTTCGGGGAAATACAAATCTATGTATTTAGTTTTTCCAATACTTAAATAAGCATTTTTTACAGCTTCAGATACTTCCATTCCACACCTCTAATATTCAATAAATGTCCATGTCATTTCTCCATATTTTGTAGGTCTTCCATTTTCATCAACTTCATTTCGATTTGCCTGAAAGCTTTTGTCGAAATAAAAATGACCCGTTTTCATTGCTCCATTTTCGTCATCGTAGTAGGTACAATTCGCATCGCGCAGCTTATAATCTATGTAATTTGTAACAAGTCCCGACATAATATTGCGAAAACTCTGCGCACTCATGGGCAGTGTTGTGAATTGTATCTGCGTCTTTGTGTGGGGCAGCGGAAAATCTCTCGTAACTCCCGTATCGTCCGTATAAGCATCAATGCTTTGGCGCTGGTTCGGCTTTACGTTTACCGCCCCCCACTTAATTAAGTTATCAGGAAAATCGAAACTTCCAAATTTAAACTGTGCCATAGCTCACCTCTATGTAAATGCATGTTTGCCTGATTGCTTAAAAAACTCCCTGTCAAATTGCTGTACTGCACGGCCAATCTCACCAATTCCTTTAATAACTACCGGAATTTCCAATGTAATACTTCCGCTATTGTTATTCCCTGAATTTGCATTCACTTTTGCAATAGCATTTATAACTGCTTCTTCTATCGTACTAAGCGGAGCCTCGATATTTGTACCATGTTTCTGGTCGCCAAGCACCGCAAGAAATTCCCTGTTTGCTGGAATGACCGCGCCTAGTGCAAGCTTTGGTATCGGCGTAATGTTAAGTGCGGAAAAAGCAGAGTTTGCGTTGTAAGGCGTGGTTGACACATTTGCTGCGCGCGTTGAGAAAACCGTACTTTTGTTTTTACTGTCACCACCGCCTGTAAAGACATATGTTATTTTTCCAGTTATGCCGTTTAACTTGTCCTTAAGCCAGTTTATCTTTTCTGTTATCCAGCTAACGACACTTTTCCACTTTTCCTTTAATCCGTTTAACAAACCTTCTACAATATTATTCCCCATTCCAGCCATAACAGTTGATGGACTATGGATTCCAAACAGTTTCTTAAACCCATTAACAAAAGGCTTAAATATATGCTCGTCTATCCAGCTTCCAATTGCCGAAAATGCATCCGTAATCCCTGCCTTGAGTCCTTCTACAATATCACTTCCCCACAGCTTAAATGCTTCAACCCACGAACCGTCCGTAAAGGAGCTGAATATTTCCTTTACCTGTTCGGTAAAAGACATTTCAATTTCTTCGCCTGTAATCTTTTCATACAAAAACTGTCCAAAATTCCATCCGGCGATTGCCGCCACGATTCCTCCTATTATGGCAGTTCCGATAGTGGCGCCTAGCGTGGCAAGCGAACCTCCTGCAGCAAGCGTTCCTATGTCTGCTGTCAGAAAACCTCCTATTGCACTTGCAACACCTGATAAAGATCCGATTGAACCTATAGCGTTTCCTAAATTTACCATTGATACAGTAAATTCTGCAATTCCTTTTAAGGCTGTTAATCCCAACAATACAAATTTTAATCCAATAAGTGCTTTTACAAACTTCTCAATCCCATCTGCAACATCTTCCGGAGTAACACTGTCCATCCAGCTGCCCAAGTCATTCAAAAAATTCATAAATGTTTCACTATTAAGGAAATTCGCTACAAGGTCAGAAATACGTTCAATAAAGATTATAAGTCCTTCCCCGACTGTTTCCGCGAATGGCTCTAGGTGTTCCCAGAGCTCTGAAAAGTTTTCCCTAAGTGCATTCCAGTCAACTTTTTCATTAAACGCTGTAAACACGTCAAGCAACTTAGGAAGCCCTTTTTCAAGCGCCCATTTCCCTAGCGGCAGCATTACCTGTTCGTAAAAATCAGTGAGTATTCCGCTTAAAGCGTCCATCACAGGTTCAAGTGAATTTGTAAAGCGTTCAACCGCTTCCAGCAATGGCGTAAAATTCAAATTTTTTGCCCAATCAACGGTTACATCAGCAGCACGCTTTACATTTGCAATAATAACGCCGATTATATCCCTAATATTTTCAAAAATACGCAGCCCTGTATCGTTTTCCTCCCATGCTTTTCGAAAGTTTTCAGCAAGATGTCCGATTGCAAGCCCGATATCTTTAATAATTTGCAAAATATCCTTAAAAATTTGCACCGTTTTTTGCTGTTGCCAAACCTCCAGAAAATCACTTCCCACACTCTTTAAAAGTTTTCCGATTTCCTTTATAGCGTGTTTCCATGCGTCCATGACGGATTTACCTTGGCTTTTCCAAGCCTTTTTTAAAGGTTCAAAAAAGCGCGACAATATATCTTTTACTTTATTTGCAATGTTTTCAATTCCACTTTCGATTGGCACTTCCTCAAACATTCCTGTAGTGTCCTTACCCCCGCTGCCATTATCAGAAGTTAAGTTATTAAGGTTGTCAAGGTTGCTAAGCTGTTTCTTCTGCGCCTTGTTCTGTTCTTCGATTGCCGCCGTGGTCTGCTTTACTGCCCTTGTGTACTTGTCCTGCCCTGTAATAGATGCCATAAACTGTCCAACCACATTGAGCAGTTGTATCATGTAGTCGATTAACAGTTGTATATACGGTATTGCAATCTCTACCAGAGGACGAAACGCTGCGGCAAAGCTGTTTTTTAGAGTTAAAAGGCTTGCTTTCAAGCTGTCCACCTGAGCTTTGAAAGACGCCATGTTTTTATCATTGTAAAGATTTGAGAAACCCTCTTTTATTGCTGTCCTAAGTTTATTAATAAGAACATACATGCTTCGGATTCCAAGGCCATATTTAAGGATGTTTTTAAGTCCGGTCTGAAAAATGTTGTTCGTCCCATTTGCAGACTTATTTACTTTGGTAAAAGATTTCTTTGCAGTATCACCCAGCTTCTTAAAACCGCTTTCTATCTTCTTTACAGACTTTTGCATTAACGAAAGAATACTTTTCCCCAAACTTCCAAATTTCTGTATAGATTTTTTTAATTCTTTATATCCATTGGCTGTCCTGTTTTGCCTTTCAATTAACTCATCATGCCGGCGTGTTAATGCAGATAAATCGTTTTCTGCATATTGTAACTGCTGTCCAAGGTTAGCGTATTCTTGTGATTCGCTTCCAAGAGTAAATGCTTTTCCTGAATCAACAAGGTCTCTTAATTCTCCTTTCGCATAATTTATTGTATTTCCAATTTCCTCCATTTTTTGATTTAGCCTATCCCAAGCAACACCATGGTCTTTTCCTTCGCGTTGCATTTGCTCCTGTTTCTCCAATAACTTATCAAATTCACGTTCTGCTTTTTCTATTTGCGCAGAAATATCTTTATATTCTTGTGTTGGTACTTGTGCATTTTTCAAAGCATCCATTTTTGAGCGCAAGGAAGCAACCTTGTCAGCCGTTTTAACAATACGGTTTTCAAGACTCATAAGCTGTGCAGACGCTTGTTTACTATCTATTTTTGTATTTATCCTTATACTTCCGTCATACTCTGCCATAAAACCACCTTATTGCTTTAGAAATCTATTTCCCTTATAATTTAAGTACAGGCACTAAGATGCTCAGTACAAAAGAAAGGAGAAAAATCAATATGCGTACATATAATTTTCAATGTTGCGACTGCAATGAGAAATTCAATGTAGAATCAAGATACCTTGTTAAAAAGGAAAATCTTGTATGTCCTAATTGCTCTGCCAAGCTATCAGACGATATATTTGAAAAACTCAAAACAGCCGCAATAACTTTAGAGGAATATGATAAAAATCATCCTGATGTCACCATGGACGAAAACGCAAAACATTTCATTCTCAACATCCAGTAATCGGGATTCCTCGCAGTGTTTTTTTTGCCTCTTTTAAAATTCTTACGGACTGATTGTACGAAGCGCCTTTTTGCAAAAGAAGTTTTACTATTTCTCTTGTGATAAGGCGTTCGTCACCTTCTGTCAGTTTTTCAGTCGGACTCACTTTCTCACCTCCCTAAAAATAAAAAAGTGCCACAGACGCGCATTACACGCATCCATGACACCTTTTAGTCCTTCCCCTATGCCAATTCATAGGGCGCATTAATTTAATTATGATTATTGTACCATTATTTTAAGGGATATTTGTACCAAATTAAAATGAAAAAGAGCGGTTGCGCCGCCCTCTTTCGTCATACATTTAATGTCTGCTGTGCGTTCATGGTTTCGATTGTTTCTGACAGTACAAGCGGCGGCACATAACACTGGATAATAGATACTGCTGTGTCGGCTTGATTCCGCTTGATTGCCTTATATGTGGAAACTCCGAACTCTCTCCGCAACTGATTGTGCAAATCGGAATACAGCCGCCCTCTAACGCTCCTGTCGTTGTATGCGTTGCTCTCCTTGCCGCCCAAGCACTCCACGCCTTTTCTTTTAACGGCGTTTGTGATTTTGGATTCCTCCACGCCGAGTATCGGCATATCGTTCTTGAAGTCCTCTAAATCTTTCCGCACTGTGGATAAACCATCTGACAGAGCATTTACTTTTCCGTCAACTTCTTTCAATGCCTTGTAGTGAAGTTCCAACAGCTTCATGGGATTGCTGGATGCTTCCTTCAGCAAGAGAACCATATCCTTTGCCTTGCCCTCAACTCTGACAAAATAATTTCTTGCCTGTTCTCCACGTTCATTCTTTTGTTGCATGGAAAGTTTCTTAGCAAAAGCAGAGGTTAATTTTGCGTCTTGTGAAGCATGTCCTTTGTGCTCCTCATTAGTGAGGAACAGAAAATAATCCACGTTTTCTTCTGCAAAATCATTATCTGTAATATTGCTTTTGAACCATCTCGAATAATTGTTTGGACTCATTCCAAGGAAATCAAACAGCTTTCTTGCAGTTGTCATTCCATTTTCATCAATACCCAAAGCAATTTCAATGGGTGTCTGCATTGTTGCGTTTACAATCTCATTCATACGCTTTACCGCCTTTCTGTAAAATTGCCTTTTATCAGAATAGCGGAGAAACGGTTAAGGCTTACCGCTTGTCGTGAGTACTGCACTATCTCCGCTGAAATAATCGTATCATAGAATCGGAAATAATTTGTACCATTCTATCTACAGAGGTAAAACAGTGTGAAGAAGAACAAAAACAGCAAAATCATACCCAGTGCCAACAATGCCGATTCGATAATCAGTTTGAACCGCTCGTCACTCATTGGCTGTCTTTCAATCCTCGCCGCCTTGCAGAACTTGTCCTTGTCTTTCTCTGCTCCTTTTATGGTGTGGATAACCTCTTTGAATTTACGTTCGTCTTTCATACCGCCGCACCGCCTTTCACAACCACGATACCACGCATAAACCCCTGCTCAAAGGCTATATGCTCCGAGTTGATACACCCATCATATATTGCACTCTCTACGTCCATAAATTCTTTCTTTGTCAGCTTTGTCTTGATAAGAGCCATTGCCTTTTCAAATGCTTCGGGCATGGGAATCTCCATTGCCGCCATTGCGTCATACTCACTATTCATTAAATCGTTCAGTTTGTCCATAATAAAAAATCTCCTTTCAATGTATTTGACAACCACGCCAAAAGGAGATACAATAATAAGGCATACTCCTTTTGGCGTGTGTGGTTGATAGAGCGTTTATCACTTTCTCAGGGCGGTAACGCTCTATTTTTTTAATTCCTCATAAACCCTTTTAATTCCCATTCGGATAATATCTGCCTTTTTCTTTCCTGTTTTCTCACAGCAATATTCGAGCATTTCAATATCTGTATCCGACATTCTGATTTTTGTATCATGTATCTTCGGGTCTTTTGATGGCGGTCTGCCATATGCTGGTGACATCACTACCCTCCTTTCTTATATTAAATGGTTGCACATTTATTATAAATGGTTGCACATTTAATGTCAATACCCAAAATGTAAAAGGGCAGAAAATTTTCATTCTCTGCCCCATAGCACTAACTATTTGCTTTTTCAATCATACTATTCAGTTTATCCCTATCCCACAACTTAACGCCCAGAGCCTGCGCCTCTTCTTTAGCTTGCGCTGTGAAATAGCGGTTTGTCAAAACAACAGCAATGTCCTTCTTATATATACTCTTTCCGGTATGCGCCTGTTGTACAGCGGCATTTCCTATGTCGGAAGAGTAGCGTTTGCACTGTATTGCGTATGTAATACCGTCTTTTTCTGCCAATATGTCAATTCCATGGTCACCGCTACCTTGCGTTACCTCTACATTTGCGAATCCGTTTTTTCTTAAAATGTCAGCACAATAGTATTCAAAATCATGCCCCTCCATATCATCATATTCTAAAGCAATTTTCCCAGATGATTTCATTCTGTCCTTAAAACGTTCAATGGATATAGGCATTCCCTCTTTAATCTTCCTTATATCTTCGGAGGGTTCTTCCAAAATATTATATACTTCATATTTCTCAAATTGTGACATCCATTCTAATACTTCTAAACAGCTATTAATTGATTGATAAAACTCATTTTCACTTTCAGCATTATTCGCCATATCTGCATAATGCTCTGCTAATTTCTTTTTGGCACTTAAATGTATTTTTAATCTTCTTAAAGTTTCATAATAACCAGATGACTTGAATTTTATATTGCTTTTTCGCATTATTCCACGAATTTCTGATACCGTCCTAACCCTCACATTAAACCACGGACGAAGCATAAATTCTGTAAATTTCATATTTTTTCTTTTTGATATATATATCCCATACCCGATATTACACATTGCGCCAAAAATAAGTGAAGCAAAACTGGGAGATATTATAAATACAAAAACAGAAAATAAAGACAGGAAAATCCTGCATATAAACATCGGAGCAGATTTCCAAGCTTTTTTAGCTTTGGCTTTTAAGGTGGGTTTTCCATTATTTTTCAGTTCAAGAGTGTTATAATAATCAGGCCTAAATTCTTCCAAATGCTCTTTTATGTATGCGTCTATGGCTTGCTCTGTCTGTATCATGGAGTATTCAAAATTTGTACTCTTTTTGATATATCCTATTTCTTCAAGCTTATCCACTATATTTTTTGCATAAGCAAATCCCACATTATAAATTTTCCCGATTTCATTAATAGAAAGAGTTCCGCTATGTATACTCATTTTCCCATCCCCCTAAAATTCTACAATATTCCACATTATACCAAAGAACAGCACAAAATGGAATAGATTGCCACATACTTAATCATATTTTGTGCTTTCCATCTTGAAAGCGTCCAGTATTTTGCTTATGAATGACATGGTTATTCCCACCTTTCCCAATACCTACACTATATCAGATATTGGCGAAAAAGGGAATATTTTACCAAATTAAAGAGCAGTATTCCTACTGCCCTTTCATCTCAAAATCACTTCTTCTTTCCAGCCTTGCTTTTCTTTCCTTCGCCCTTAGATTTTTCCTGCTTTCCACTTTTTGTTTTCTCGCGCATTTCAACCACTCCATAAGGGTCACACGAACTGTCATCTAATATAAATCCACCATTTTTCGTTTTTGGCATAATATTATCTCCTTTCAATTACCCCATATCGGTATCCATACTTTTTAGAATTATTTTTGAGCCATTCGCTATTCAAGCTATTCAGTTTTGCACTAAGGCTTTCACATTCTCTTTGATATCGCGCTGGGTTTGTATGCTGATATTTCCTTATCTTATTATATTCTTTATCGGTTATACTCTTATTTCTATTATACGCCTCCGTAAACGCTTTTGCAAATTCATTTCTAGGGAAATCCCCATTTATTTTAGTAAGCTGATATGTACGATTTTCACCAGTTGCCCGTATTGTCTTTAATTCCCGATAAGTTAAAAGTGAAATATCCGCTCCGCTAAAAGTTGAATTAGACGGATGATTGTGCGTCAAATTAGCATCTTTCATTTTTGCAAGCTGTTCCGCCGTAAATTGTACATAGTTAGTGGCATTACTGCTTTCTGTGAAAATTGTATTTCCTTTACGGTCAAGGAGAATTGCACTTTCAACTTTATCCTTATATATTCTGTTTTCTGCCGCTTTTATTGCGCTTGAATATCCTTTACTTTCAAACGCCGCTCCCCTACCGCCCATATCAATCACGCCCCTTATCTGATTTGACAATTTTCTTTCCGACTTCCAGAATCACAATCCCGTCTTTATTCCGCTTGACCTCCGCGGTATTGCCCCGTTCCGCAATCTCCCGGGCAGTCTTTCCAATTTCTTTGTCTGTCATCCCAACACCTCATCCAACAATGCCTTATATGCGTCCTCCTGCTCCTGCTCTTCCTTGGTCTTTGGCTTTTTAAGCTGCACAAGTTCCTTGTTGTGGGAAAGAAACTCTTTCTCATGCTTTTCCAGTTTCTTCCCCTTATTCAGCTTGTGCCGGATACCTACAATAAAGGAGAATGTTCCCTCTCCCACTTCGTTGAAATATCCTAGGAATGTCCACCAGTGCAGGTATTCCAGCTCCCTTGTCTCTTTTCCGGCAACCTTGTTGACTGCGGAAAATATCATCTGCTCGTCCTGCTTCCAGTTGTATGTCGGCAGTTCCAAAACTTCTTTCTCCGGCTGCTCGGCAGAAATGAACCATGATATCTGTTTTACGGCTTCTCCGATATCAAATCCATCCTGCGCCGCCTGCAGCACATCATCAGCGCAGGAGAAATCTTCAAAAAGCAGGTAGATAGCAACTATCCATTTTTCCTCTTGTGTCAGCTCTGGGTCTTGGAACGCTTCAAAGACTTGGAGGGCATTGCGATAGTCGGTACGAATCGGATATTCCGCGCCGCCTACCGTCAATGCCTCCGGTAATGCGCCTATCATTTTGCGCCTTTCCTCTTATGATCTTGTGGCTGGTACTTTGCCATGCGCTTTTTACTAGCCAGTTTTTCCTTGTGCCCCATCATTCTTTCAATTAACGGAATAAAGGAATCCCAATATCCAAGAAAGCACTCAACATCTGGTATAAATGTTGGGATAAGCCTTAGAACATCTCCGAAATATTTATCTGTCGTTCCTTCTCCGAAAACGCCATCCATGATTTCCGATGCCCTTTTAGAAATGTTCATTCGTATCTCAATGGCTTCTTCATAATCGTTTTCGCCATATTCATCTTTTATCTTGTCTTCCTCTTTCCCCAGATCTTCCAGCTCGTCTCCGGCCTTTAAAAAACGCATGATAATAGAAGCGTCATTGCCAGAAACATAAATGCAGGATCCGTTATCAAAGACAACTCTTGTGATGATGACATCGTTACTTGCCTTTAATTCTTCGATTTTACTGTTTTCTGCTTCCAGATTCATTTCTTTAATCTCTGCCATTCTTAACATCCTTTCAGAAATGGGGCACGACTGAAAGGTGCGCACCCCATTATATTAAGTTTCCTTAATACCTTAGTCACTCAAACTTTTGCTGCTTGTCTTGGTCTGTGTTTCATTCATCGCCGCAGGCTGCGAACCTCCACCAGCCGCCGGAGTGAATGTAGGAACTCTTTTTGTGACAGATACCGTTCCCTCTTTCCTCTCTCCACCTTTAGGATTAAGATTAAACGGAATTCCAAATGCTGATGTATCGCCGCCGTAAGACTGCGGAACAACAATAACTTCTTCCATCCACCCTTTTCCTGTTAGCGTTTTATTATCAGAAATGTTTACTGCTTCATCAAGCACAGCTTCCAAAAAATATGCTTTTGTAGATTCTTCGTCTGATTTTCTGTTCATAACAATGTCAAGCAGATTCTCATAGATAGAATCCTCTGTTCTTGCCGCATAGGAATCAACAGCCGTTTCAGGGTTGAATCCGTTGTGGTTTGTGTTGTTATCCCCCTGTACATTTTTGGTAGTTTCAACATCAGGATTTAACTCGGTGGACAAGGAGTCAGTATCTCTCCCCAACAAAGTCCAGTTTTCCTTGTCGAATGATAACCACTGTGCAAGTGCTGCTCTTGGTAATTTCATTTTGTTTCTCCTTTCTACTCTACTTCATATTCCATCACCACATTGGCAGCAAATACGGTTGACTTATCTCCCTCAACCTCTTCCACATCCGGGAAGCTGCCACCTGCGGTAATCTTTGTTATTGTCCTGTTTCCTGTTAGCCGGGGAAGGTTCTGAATATCTTCCAGCCACCCGGTAATGTTATCCACAACTGCCTGTGCATTTATCATCTGCCCGTTGCCTTGCGGAAAACTCTGGTAGGCAATCTGGATAGTCAGCTCCGCCGTAAATCCGCCAAGCACATTACGGCTTTTGATATTTCCGCCAGCGGTTATGATATACACGCACTTTCCAACATCCTTTGAGTTGTACTTGATTTTTGCGCCCTCTGGTATAAACGGACACTCCGCAATCAGTTCCAGAAGCATTTCCCCGACTTTATCATATTCCGTTTTTGACAGGCGTTCTTTGACTTCTTCGGGCATAGGCTACTCTCCGCAGATTTCCGCATAGATAGCCTTGATAACTTCTGCGTCATAAAGGGAATTGTGTTTTTCTCCCTCAATCCGCCGCCCACACAGTTCGGAAACAATGTCCTCTCTGCTCTTGTCAAAGGCTTCTCTTTCAGAAATGCCATAATGCCTTGCAATGTCCTGATTAATGTCACGGCAAGCCGCCGACACATTCCCCGGCAAGTCAAACGCACCGCCGAAAATGTCAATCAGCAGAACAAAGTCATAATGGCTCACATCAGACACAAATTGAACGATGTCAAACTGTTTCAGCCATTCACCCAACTCATACCGAATATCCGCTTTACTTCCAAGAATGACCGTTGTGTTGCTGTCCTCTCCAAGCCTTGCGGCAAGGGCATCATTTCCGGCAAGAATGGTATGTTTCAGCACGTTCTCCCTTATCCAATCATCACACTGATTTTCTTTGTAAGTGGAAAACTCCGCATAGAACCGCTTGCCATTCTCCGCTACGATACCGATACTGATAAGAGATGTTCTCTTATGCAGTCCAGTAAATTCTGTATCAAAAAATAATTTCACTTATCTTCCTCCAATCTCAAACCTCGGTATCAAGGTATACACGTCCACCGTATCAACGCTAAACGCATACCCGAATTTTGTCTTGATATGCTCAAAAAATTAGCGTCCGTTTATTTCCCAACGTGCGCCATATCCCGCAACATTTTTATACGAATCAACTTCATCAACAGAAAATGTATATCCGTATTCGCCCTTGCAAAACTCAAAATATCCACCCTCATATTCGCTACTCTCAACAAGTCCAACAGGAATATTTTCATCAATGCCTAATTCCTCTTTTTTGACAATTACAAAAAAATCTTCTTTTTCGTCAAGGGTAAAATAATTTAACATTTCTGCCGTCGTGAGTTTTTCCCACTTTTTAGGTGCTTTATATGGTTTTGGTAGATTTTTGTCATTTGGTATGCACACTTTACAAGCGCTGGCGTTTTCCATGCCGCTTGCCTTTTGGTTTGCGCCCTGCGTCAGTTCAATCCGCACATTATCAAACCGTGTGCCGAAATACTGTTCGGTTTCCATCAGTCCATTTACATATCTGTTATATACCACGACTGAATCAACATAGCCTATTCCCATAGCGTCACCTATCCCACTTTACAAGAAACGATTTTCCAGTCTTTAACTCATCTAATGCGCTTTCATTTGTGTCAAGCCATTGTTGCGTTGATTTTCCGCACTTAGAACACACACAAATGCAGAGCCTTAGTGGATAACCCATTTCGTCCTGTTGGAGAGCGTTTGACCGTTCCTTTACTACATAATCATGCGAACACATTTTCTTAAACAGTCCCATCTTCGCCGCCCTCGCTTTCCTCTGGTGGAATTTCCGGCTTATTCTCCGGCGGTCGTCTGATTGGTGCGTGTCTGACAGGGTATGGGATTCCGGCATACAGTAGATTTACGCCGTTGGAATCCGGGACAAGTGAGAGATATTCCCGGACGGTATCCCGGTATAGCTTATCCTGCGCCGCCTTGTCTGACAAAACAGCATCAATCAGCGTACTGCCGGATTCTGCCTTTGCTGTGTACGATATAGATTCACTGCCGGAAGAAACGGAAGATACCACTTTCCCCCGGAGTGCGCCGGATTCGTCCGTTATGTACCCCTGCCCCTCTGTCACACGCTTGTTTGCCGCTTCAATCTGCCCGGCAATGTCTATCAGCTTGCAGACACATCGCCGAACGGTTTCCACATCGTCCTCATTGGTCGGAAATGCAAATTTCAGCTTATTCAGCGTGAGTGCGTCTATCCGGCGGCAAGCCTCCCATGAAAGACGGTTGAAGTCGGTTTCTGGCATGGAATCCTCGCCGTATATGCTCTTGTAGTATTCATAGGTTACATATCCCATATCTACTCTCCGACAATATCAATGCCGTACTGCACACACGCCTCATGCTCCATCTTGCACCCTCTGTAATCTTTCCACCCCTCTGCAAAGTAAGCACAATCGGCAGTAGAGAGCAACTCAAAAGACTTTCCAAGAAACCATAACGGTCTTGCGTCATGTGGTGCTTTTTCAAAGAAGCTGTCGATTACTTCAACCTCGCCGAAACGCTCTGTTACCCTTGCAACAATCGCCGCTCTTTCGGCTTTGATTTCCTCGTCTGTCTTATCCCTCATTGGCTGTGATATAAATAATTTCTTCATGCTTTTATTTTCCTCCAATCCGATTTCCGGCATGAAATACTTGACATATCCCATGCCGGTATCCTACTTTAATCCACAATTTCAACAGGGAAAGCCATTTCTCCACTGACAAGTTCAACTCCATCAGCTTCGATAATTATCCGCTGATGTGGATTGCAGTTTGCTCGGAACCATTCAACAGCAGATTTCATTGCCGCTTCAAATTCTTTGAGTTTTTCTTCTCCCAAGCCGGAATCCTCCTTATGACAGTTTAGTACTCTTTGCCTTGCTTGCGCTGCCTTCTTCACTCTGCACGCTTGCGCCAGACGCTTTCTTGCTATAGAAAATCAGGTCAGGCATAACAACCTTGCAGCCGTAATGGAAGAACATACCGATTGCATAAGCATTTGACAATTCAATCTGCTTTGCCTGGTATTCATCCGGCATAACCGGCTCTGCAATCGCCCCGGTACACATGGCGATAATCTCGACATCTTCCGGCTGGTGTACATTAGAGTAAATCCATGCGCCGTGATACCGCCCGAACTCTGCAACGTCTGTCTGAACATTGGCGTTGCCTTTGGTGTCGATATAATCCCGCATTTCCTCATATGCTTCCGGGGAAAGAACCACATGGATATCCTCTTTCTCGATTCCGTCCACAAACTCATTCTTTGTGGTGTGCAGCTTCATCACTACTGCCGTTACCCGGTCTTTGAGGGTATCGCCGGACGCTGTTACCTCTGTGCCGCCGTCAACCGTTCCGATAGTGCCGTCACTTTCTTTGCGCTTTCCGACAGCTACAAGGAAGAAATTCTCGTCCAGTTCCCGAACCATAGCACGGGTGATAGCTGTTTTTCTCTCTGACAACAGCCCCGGGATTCCACCAAGACGGATGTCTTTTTCCTCGTACTCCTCCATGATTTCTTTGTCAATGTCAATGTCAACAGCAACTTCCATTCCTCTGCCGGGCTTACCTTTTCTTGCTGCCCTTGCTGTTCCATATTCCTCTGATTTTGCAGACGCAAACCTCTTTGCAACCAGCGTTCCAGCCTGTGGGTCGCCGGAAAGCCTCTGATTTTTGAAAAGGCTCGAAATAGTCTGTCTGCCGACATTCTCAATAATGCCCTTGTACTCTTCTGCAAGTTTTAACTTTCCGTCCTCTGTTCCTGCCAAATCGGAAAGTTTTGTAAGATTTAATGAATCAATAGCCATAAAATAATCCTTTCTACCCATAATTTTTAAAAGGTGTGTGGGTCAGCGACTTACTCAAACGCAAGCCGGTACTCGATTTAGAAAATCACAGGAGCCGGACTGGTATCCTTTGCTGGTTGCTGCTTTGATTCAGACTTGTCCGTGAACTTCGGCGCATTGCCAGCGGCTTTTTCTTTCGCTTCTGCCTCAGCTTTTTCTGCCTCAGTCTGGTAGAAGTGGTCTTTCTCATTTTCCTTTGCCAGATAGTCAGACAACCCCATAAAAGCGCCGTCTTTCCACTTCAAGCCGTCCTCGCCCATGATGTCACGCATGAGGGAATCACGAAATCTGGGAGATTCAACGCCCAACTTGTCAAACTCTGCATTGAGATAGTCACGCTGGTCACGTTGGAGAATCTTTCTGTCAGATTCTTCCCTCGCTTCTCTTGCTTCTTTTTTGTACTTCTCAATCTCCGCCGCCTGCTTGTCCGGGTCAATGTCCTTAAACTTTTCCAGGGTTTCATTTGCCGTATCAAGCTGTCCTTTGTAAGTGTCCCGGTCAGTTTCTGCCGCTTCAAGTTTTTTTGACTGCTTATCAAACTCTGCGATAGTCTTGTAATTCTCCATCACGCCTTTGTTGACCGCCGCTTTCTGCTCGTCCGTCAACTCTACTCCTGCATCTTTCAAAATCTGTTCAATGTTTTTCATGTGTCGTTATCCTCCTTAACGTCATTTTTAACCGCCCGTCAGCGGTATGGATTTAGGCAAATAAACCTTTGCCGGGGTAACTGGCGTAGTTGGATTTGAACCAACGATACAGGAGTCAAAGTCCTGTGCCTTAACCACTTGGCGATACGCCATCAATCGGAATTGGTGGACTCGAACCACCGACACACGGCTTATAAGGCCGCCGCTCTAGCCAACTGAGCTAAATTCCGAGGGTGCGCCCACCCACAAGGGCAGACGCTAAGATAGGGGAAATACCGCCTGTCACGGTCAGCACTCCGCAAAGTAACTGGGATGATTTTCACCTAATGTACCCGTGCGGAATCGAACCGCCTTTACAGCACCATTACTGATGGATGTACCCTCTTGGGAGGGTTTGGGATTTATCAAAAATTAGATAATGTCAAAATAATTGCGTCTTAAATGCGTTTTATTGCGTTTGACGCATTTCAAAATAAAAATGCCAGCAAACACGCTCTCACGCATCTACTGGCACTGAAACTTTGTTACTGGCACTAAACTAATCCGTATTCAATTTTCTTCCACACATAGGGCAATAATTGATTTTCCCTTGAAATATCCTTTCATCTCCAAATTCAACTATCAAATCTCTCGAACCCTCTCCGACATATACGCCAGTTAAAAAGGTTCTCCCAAGTATATTGTACTGATTTCCTTGCATAATTTCAGAATCTTTCTTATCGCAATATTCACACATTCTTTTTCTCTCTACTCTCCATATCTTTAATATCCACCACAGATTCATTTTTGCACTTCGGGCAGAACACAATGAGGTTTTTCGCCTCGGTGTCCGGTCTGATTTTCGTTCGGGTTTTGCCGCCGCAGATGGGGCAGAGTACCCATTGGTATTGTGTCATGGCTGTTCAACCTTTTTTCCGTCAATGAACCATTCAAGGTTAAAATCTCCCTCTGGCAAATCCATAAGCAACGCCAGAGAATAACCGCAATCAGATTCTTCATATCTGAAATTCCAATCCGGCAATTCCTCCCACTCGCTCGCCTTTGTCATTCCAACAAGCCAACAGCCGCTACCCATAGAAACATTGCTATACTGCCCAACAACAAGAACTCTGCCACGTTCTCCGCAGTCTACCACGCATTGAATAGGCTTGCCATTTGAGCAGTTGTCGCAGTCCTGATTTGTTACTCCATATTCTCCAAAAGTATCATCACTGTAACCGTGAAATTTTAATGTTTTCATTTCCCTATCCCTCCCGATTTCCTATATTGTACCGCAGTTTGGTGAGGTTGTTGTACCAAGTTATTCCAAAATCTCCACATCAATGCAAAGTATATCTTTCAGATTTTTCCGCTGTTCTTCTGTGGGCGGAATCCATTTCATTATATCTGTTACAGTAAGTTGAAACGCTCCGCATATTGTAATTTTAGCAATTTCTTTCGGTATTCTAATACTTGCAACCCCCGTTACAGTTGAATTTGTTGTAACTGCATTATCCATTCCCATATCCTCCCTTTTGCGGTTTCCGACAAAATAAAATTGTAAGAGCGTTCCCAGCTTTATTACCTTACTCACCGCCCCGTTTTAACGGTCTTAGTCTGACACGGTACCCTTTTTATTATTTTGCGGTTTCCGACAGGGGAAAACTCCCCTATCAGAGTTATTTAATAACAATGTCCAGTTGAACCGCCGCCATCACAATGACCTGCCATTGTTCTCATCATTTTTACTATTTTTCTTAAAATCTTCGTATACATAATTAAACCCATCCTTTCTTGAGTTCTCCGTTCTCATAGACAACCCCATATTTATTTGTTGGTTTTCTGAATAAAGTTCTAAAAACCTTTATCCCATCATCAATGCTTGCCCTTAGGGTTTCCTCGCACATAAAGCATGACCTTTTCAGAAGCACAGGCGTTTTAAAACCTTTTATAATTCTGTCCATATCAAGATAGGTCTGACAGCCAGTAGCATATGGACTTCCCAATTTAATGCCAAATGTTTTCTCAAAAGATACAAAATGCTCTTTCCCATGCTGTATTTCAGACAATTTTATTGAATTAAAACCCATTCTGTCATAATGCTTTAAGCACTCTGTCAAATCCTCTTTTGTGTGCAGATATGGTTTAACGATATTTAGATTTATCCTTATTTTTTCTTTGTGTGGGAGTGAGTTATAAAACTTCTGCCTGTCGTACTGTGACTTGGTTTTTCTTATTTCGTCTGCCACATCTTCTTTATAGTGTTGTGCCGATATATTAATCCCATCTAATATTGAGATAAGATATTCAAATCTATCTCTCTTGTTATAACAAATCTTAGGCACAGAAGTTGTGACATATAATTTAAGGACTGTTTTTTCTCTCAATAGTTCAATGCACTGTATAAGTTCTTCTAAATACAAGCAAGGCTCACCGCCTAAGAAAAGAACATCGTCCAATCCATCACTGTTTAAAATAATGGCATTGGCAATCTTTTCAATATCCGGCTTATTGATGTGTAATCCCTCATAACATTGGTCTACGCAATGAGCACATTTATTGTCACAAGCACTTGTAAAATGCACATCAAACGAATTATAAATGCCATCACAGCAATTACATTTTAATTTTCTCATTTCCAATCCCCTCCCTGATATTGCGGTTTCTGATATGTTCTGCACATAGTTTTATATGTTTTTGCATATCAGAGTTATTTTGTTTTCGACAGGGCAGTGACCGCTTGCTCCTGTCTAGCGTAGAGCGACTACGCAACATGGCAAAGAAGGGAATCGAACCCTCTAACTCTCCAAAAAATAGTCTATCCAAAGTTCATCGGAATCGAACCGAACCTATCGACTTTGCCGCCATCCATTCTAATCTTTAATTTATACATGCGTCAGCTACATGTTAATGGATAGGCAGGAATCGAACCTGCATATTAGGCACACTATAGCCACGGAGATTTGCACTCCTTTTCGTTTCGGTTAGCCTCCTACTCCGGCTCTACCATTAAGCTACTATCCACCGTCCATTTTCTGTCTGCAAGGACTGTGCAGTGCGGGCTTACATAGTTTAACGTGTTCTTAAAGCCGCGAATCGTTGCGAAAAACGCCACGTTTGGCGATTACTTCGCCGCTGGCCGCTGCCGATCACATGATTTCAAATTTTTTCATATTCGCATAACTGCAACATCGCTTCTTCATGGCCGCATCCTCCTTATAATTTTTGATTGCTAAAACCCAACTGGCACCCTAACTCACAATCATGCACCCAACCGTCACTCGGCGTGCGTTCCCTCCGCTTGAAGCGGCAATCTGATCAATATCCGGTTTCCATCTGCCGGACAATTACATCATACCACAGCTTTTTTAATCAGTTGTACCAAAGTTAAGCGCAAAAAGAGAGAGGAATAATGAGTTAGTAGCATTAGTAGTCTTGGTAGCATTTTTATGAAATCCGCAAACCCTTGATTTTGCTACTATGCTACCCTATATACTACTAAAGCTACTAAAACTACCAAAAAGTAAAATAAGTATAATAAAAAGAAAAAAGGATATATATAATATATATTATAATATATAATAGAGATTGTTAAAAAAAACGGTAGTTTTGGTAGCTTTGGTTACAAACCCTTTAAAATCAATGCTTTCAACGGCTACCATCTGACTACCAACTAGGCTACTAACTAGCTACCATAGTTGCTTTTGACAGAAAAAGAGCGGCATCACTGCCGCCCATTGTCGTGGGAGATTCTTTCATTCACGCACCGCTTGATAAATTCGCTTAGGCTTATACCCTGTGCTTTTGCTTCTGCATCCCACCGCTCCTTGTCCTTTGGCAGAAGATACATATTTATCCGCTTATAGTTATTCTCATTGTATTTTCGGCTTGCCTTTTTCTGTGCTTCTGAATATGCCATTTCACACGCTCCTTTCCGATAGGAACAGAATACCACATAGCACATACTAACGCAAGTATAAATATTTTTGAAATTTTTCCAAAAAGGTGTTGACATTATACTAACGTTAGTATATACTATAATTACCGAAAGGGAAGGCAAGCAGTCGTAAGCAGGATGACGTTGACAATACTGAAACCTGTAAATGTGACAAGAATAAACCGAGATATCGAGTACGGGAAGGGCGTACACCTGACGCAGGGCAATGGAGAAAACGGCGAAAACTTGCAATACAAGCGAGATGACAAAACACTTCCCTTTCAGTAAAAATAAAACAGAGGCATGGCAAAATGTTAAACTACAGTATTGTAAAAAATGATAATATCGAAGAATACGCTTCAAAAATCAGAAAAATGATTGAAGAAAGGGAAGACGAAAATATTATAGGAGATTATCTTGCATGGCTTTACGATAACGCGATGATTGCATCAGACGATTGGAACAAATTAGCTGACTTATATTAAAAAAAGAGAGGTGAAATCATGGGAAATAAAACATACGATATTAAATTTCAAACGCTAAATCGCTTTAACAATGTTTCTATACACGCCGACACAAAGAAAGAGGCGATAAAACTTTTTAAACTAAGATATTCGCGCAAAATTCTCGAAATAAAGTTGCGTAATTAACCACACCACCCACCCGGCGGGGATTCGCCGGGAGAAAGAAGGGAAGATATGATGTATGACATTTGGGTGACAATTATAAATTCACCTTCAAAAATCCGAAAGTGGGGATACCTGATAAATTCGGATTCCAAGGGAGAAGCAAAGGAAACGGCTTTACAATATGCAACAGCAAAAGCGAATAAGCCCTACAGCAGATATAAGAAATGCTCTTTTGAGGTCAAGGAAGAAGATATCATTGCAAAGCCAGATTGGTAGATTTCATCCCGTCCCTGCCGGGTAATGCAGGGAGAAAGTGAGAAAAAGATATGATAGAAAAAGATTTTGCAAAAAAATACAAAAAGTGTTCGGAAGTTAATGGCTCTGAGTGCTATATTGGAGGGCACAATTGTGGAACGTGCGCTCATTGCAGAAAATATGATAAGAATTTTGAATATTTTGAGAATGAATATTGCACTTGCTCTCCAAGAGAACAGGCGGCAGGATAACACCTACCGCCCCTTTTCTTACTTCATGGTCTCTTTCATGCTCTTAACATGCTTATCCACAATTTCTCTTTCTTCCCGGAAGTCGCAATCCCTGTGGATGTCAAACAGCAAATCGCAAATTTCCGACATCAGCCTTTCAAGCGCGTCCGTCACCTTTTCCCGGTGAACTGCCGAACCGTCCCGGGCATACTCTTTCTTGCACCACAGGTACTTGTCGTACAGTTCGTTGATATTCCGGTCAAACTTTGCGTCTGCTCTGCGCTCCATAGTTCTTGACTTGCCGGGCATCATTTCTTCTTTCACCTCATGGTATGCGCCCTCGGTGAATCCCATGTACTCCACATATTTGAGGTCTTTGTACATGTCCACAAACTTCATGGCATTGTCTATATTGGTGGGAGAGAACCCCTTTTCGGAAATCTCATGGAGTTCTTTCTCAATCCGTTCCATCAATTTATGCATCGCTCAATCTCCTTTCCATCTGTTCTAACTTCTCCATTATCGCTTCAAGTGTCCTGTCCTGCCTGTCAAGGCGCTTTCCTATCTCAGACAGTAAATAAGACGCCTGCTTATCGTTTTCCGCTCCTACGTCATTCTGTGCGCTCTGGGCACGGTTTTCTTCGAGATTTTGTAATCCCAAAAGAAACGAAGCCACATTCAGAGCGTCCAGAAAATTAAACTGCCTATCGTCCATTACAGCTTAATGACTTTCAGCGCAACATTGTTGATAGTTGCCGCTGTGCCGCCAAGGACAAGCGTGAGAGTAGAGCCGCCGGAACATCCGCAAGCCTGCCGGACTAATGCGGTTATGGGGAGTGCAACTGTGCCTGCCGCCGCTGCCGTTGCAGAAGCTACTGCACCCGGTACTGCCACGCCATCCCGGAGCAGAGTGACCGTTACGGTTCCTGCCGCTGCCGCCGTTGCGGTGATAGATGCGTCAACATCGTAATATCCCTCTCTGTCAATCACAATCCCGTTCCCGTTCAGATTCACGCCGCACCCGAAACGCCGGATAATGGAGCCAAGAGAAAGTACGCTCCCAATCTGTAATGCTTGTGCGCCCTGATTTGCTGTGTATATTGCCGCTTTACAACTCATAATATTTTTCCTCCATTTCTGCAAAATAAAAAACTACCGACATATAGCCGATAGTTTCTAAACTTCTATTAAATTGTCATTCTGTCAATTCCTAAATCAAACAGTGACATTTGTGCTGTTTCTCGTTCAAGTCTTTCTTTGGCCAGATTGTAATAATGTTCGTCCTTTTCAAATCCAATGTATTCATACCCCATATTGTGACACGCTATCAGACTGCTTGCACTTCCAACATGGGTATCAAGGATTTTGTCGCCTTTTCTTGCGTATCTGCTTAAAATCCATTCATACAATGCGACTGGCTTTTGCGTTGGGTGAATCCTCTTTTCGTTCAATTTCTTATTTCCTTGCTGTATATGCCCTTCTGCTATTGATTTCCCTTGGAACATTCCGTTCCACATGTACCGGAATAATCTTACAGAATCATGCATACTGCAGTAAGCAATCTCACAATCAGAAAAACTACTCTCTCCATTGCATTTATCCCACACAATCCGGCCAGAACCGAAATGATAATCAAAATAATTGCAACCCCATACAATTTGATGTTTTGAAACTCTGGCCAGTTCATCAAAATATGTTTTTTCGGGAACGCTCCACTCTGCAGACGGTTTATAGTGTCTTTGTACTCCAATAGGGCTTACTGTCCGTCCATAATAATTTCGCTTTTCTGGCCCGCTGAAATATGGTGGGTCTACTATGGCAATATCAAAATGCTTGTCTGGGAATTGCGGAAAATACTCCATACAATCTCCGCAAATAAAGCTGTTCATTTCTATCATTTCCGCACCTCTTTCCATGCTCATATTATCTCATGGATTCAAGTGCTTGTTGTACCATTTAACAGAGATTCACAAACTATCGTCTATATTCGGTTTTCAATGTGCATATAAAAACGGGGCGACCGATTGATTCAGTCACCCCGCCTTTCTCCCGGTCAGTGTGACCAATGATTAGATGTTGCCGTTTCCGCAGCAACCATTTCCACAGCCATAGCCGCCCCCGAAGAACGGGTTGCAGTTGGTGGAATAGGTGGTCTGCGTAGGATATCTCACAATCCCACACATAGCCTGATTCAATTCAAGCTGCCAGATACGGGCATCCTTTCTTGCCGCTTCCTGCTGACACAGCAAATCCTTAACGGACTGCACCTGCGCAATAATGGTTGCGTTGGTGTCTGCTGCATTCTTCTCCGCCAGATAGCGGTTCTCCATGAGTGCCTGCTTCGTCTCGCAGCAGCACTGCTGGTTTTCGAACCTTGCCTGATTGACCGCAGCGTTTGTGTTGGCAAAGCCGGTACACATATCACGCTGTATCTGCATGGCAATCTGGTTCTGCTGGTCGCTCAGTCTGCCAACGGCATTTTCCAGGTTGTTGAAGTTCATAGCATTACACAGCCCGGCTTCTGTCACGGGTTCGCCGTTGTTTCTGCCAAACGGGCCATTGCCGCCCCACATCATAGGCAGGATAAGCAGCGCAAACAGCCACTCCATTCCCCACATGCCATTGCCGCATCCATAGCCGTTTCTGTCAGTCACAGCGGCGATGTCAGCTAAAGATACTGAACCATCCATAGTATTCTCCTTTCTACCTCTAATTGTTTGAGGTTAGCGACACGCTCCTTTTGCGTGCCGGTTTTTATTCTTAACACCCTTTCGGTGGTGTTAGCCCTAACATCTTCATCATCTGGTCCGGGTCTTTACCGTGTTTTTGACATTCTTCTCTGAATATTTCCACCGGATTCCGGCCCTGTGCCATTTGCAATATAGATGCACTCTCCGGATTCTGCTGTGCAATCATCTGCAACGCTTGCTGCGGATTCTTCATAGCCCGAAGCATACCCATAGCCTGCTGCATTTGCTGAACCATTCCCATATTCATTCCGGCTGCCGGAGTGCCGCCCATCATTCCCATTAAAGGATTAGCCATTGTCCTCTACCCCCTTATTTGCCTTATTGGGCTGTTTTTTCTGCGTAGTGAATTGTTCAAGCTGTGCTTTTAACTCGTCAAATTCAGCCCTCTGGACGTACTGTGAGGTGTCTATCTGCGGTTGTGCTGCCTGTTCCTGTGCAGCATCCGCTACCTCTGCAAATTGGAATATGCGGAAATCAGAACTGCCCACGTTATCCACAGACTTGACATAGAAATACGGTTGGTTATTGTCCATCATCCATGCGGTCTGTCCGGGCTGCACAATTTGGTTTTTTGCTCCATCAACGCCAGATACCTGAATCCAGTTGACATTCTGGGATGGTGTCGGTGCTGCTGCCTGCGTTGACACATTCTGCTGCCCCCAACTATTCTGCTGTGCCTGATTATAAAAATTCTGCATCAGATTAGCCTTCTTCTGCGAATATTCCTGGTCTAATAATGCCATCTGCTGATTTAACATGGGATTGTTCGGATACATCTTTCTCCTCCATCGACTTTAAGAGTTGCTCTATCATCATTCCATCGCTTGCGCTTTGATAGTGCGGATTGAAATTCCATAAATTGAAAAGTATTCCTGTGTTCATGGTAATATTTTTGCATAAAAAATAAGCCATAAACAGTATCAAAAAGTACCGTTTTAGGCTTATAAAAGTTCTTAAAAAGTTGGCAAAAAGTTACTGATTTTGTATCACATTTTTCCAGTATACGTGTTCAATCCATTCTTCCATACGCTCTTTATTAGTCATTTGTATAACTTTTTTGTTTACTCTGCGGCTTAAATTCTTTATATCTTCATATTGTAAAATTTCTGCGCATCGTTCGAGAGGTATGTTTTGTCTACGTAATTCAAATAGTGCCGCTTCTTTTTCCTCAAAGTTGCAAAACGTGCGGTAGTATTCAATTTGCGGCAATGTAAAATCATATACTTTCAAATCAAGCACCTACTTCTTTTTCCGTCTTGCAGTCCCTTTGCTGTTCCCGCTCTTTTTACTTCTTGTTTTCGTTACCTTCGTCTTTGCCATCGTTTAAAATCTCCATGATTTCCTTTATCTGCTCTGGTGTAATATCCGCGCTGATTACGTTGCCTTGGCTATCTGTAAGTGTATAAATCCCTGTCTGCTCAACAGTGCTTACAAAATCATATTGATTGAGGTACCAAATAAAAGCAAACACCATAGCAAGCATTACAAATACCTCAATTAAGTTGATTTTTACCATAGCAAGAAATGCTTTGAACCACCTTTCCGAATTATCCCTCGCGTCTGATAAAAGCTCATATGCAAATACTTCATTATTATCTTTTCCACTAACATTATCCCTGTTTTCCACAAATTAACCCTCTTTCTATGTATATTTCCCTCATTATAGCAGTCTAATTAACCGTTTACAATAGTTTAGCAGCTTCTTCTGTGATTTCTCCAAAATCCAATTTCTGCCCGCAGACATTGCAATAATTCGTATCTGCCGATGATAAGTACCTGCTTCCGCAAACAGGGCAGTCGCCGCGTATATAAGCTGGAAAAGATAGAGCAATTAAAGCCCAGTTGTTCACTTTCTTTGGTACCTGCTTTTCAGCAACTATGCTAAACTCGCACTTTTCTTTCTTTTTCGCATCTTTACAGTTTCCATCAAAATTGTATCTGCAATCCTTAAAACTGCATAGTGGTAAATCAATTCTCATTTATTTCCTCTCCCAAAAATAAATCACATTCTTACCACCGCTGTCCCATGTGTCCCAGTATCTCCCATCAACCACCGTCACCACATGCCCGTCAAGACCCAGTACATATGTACCATGTGGGAAGTTGCAGCAGAACTTGTAAACGTCCATAGGATAATCTGGCTCATATCGTACATATCCGTTGTCTGCCAGATATTCGCCCCATACTTTGTTTGCCGACAGAACGTCCTTTTGCCTGTATGCAATCTGTACAAGGTCGTCAAAGACTTCATTCCATGTGCGCCCCGTAGCCTTGCAACATGCACGAATGGCGCAGTCACCGACACGCCGTGAACGTGGGTTCGGATTATATTTTATCCAAAAGTTATTTAACGAATCTGTATACCTTCCACGTTTTGTTGCATAATCTGCACTGTGTTCCTCCATGATTTCAACAGCCTTTTTCAGTGCGCTGTAAAGTTTATCATCACATACCCGTCTGCTGGCGGTCTGCATAAAGTTCTCTATTATTTCTATGGATTTTAATGTGTCAAACATTTATCCTCACCTCTTCGGCACGCCTCTCCTTTGGGTTGTGGTTGCATTTTATCCATCTATCCATGATATTCCTCCGGCAGTGGTTGCCATGCCACTATATCAACAAAATTCAAAGGGTCGTTCCAGCCTTTTTCAGTATCAAAACGGCTTTTTCCGGTAAATCGTTTTCCTGTCTCTTTTATCTTCTTTGTAACCATATAATATCCATTTTCCTCCGGCAACCGCTCACTGCATGGAATCCAGCCGCCGATTTTAGGTTGTTCCTCAATAAATTTTGTTACATATTCAAGCAATATTTCCACATTCTCGGAATAATCACACAATTCTTCCCACTCATTTTCAAGATTTTTAACCAATTTCTTTTCATCAATCATCTTCTTACCCCTCCTACCACAATTTTACAACAGATTCGGGCGGGGATTGTACCATTTATTCAGTGAGTTTCTTGATAATTTGTAATTGCCTTAATACAGAAGACTTTGAGCGATATAATTCGTTTTCGTACTTATTGTAAAAGTTGGCAAGTTTTATTTGCCGCTTAACCGCCTTTATCCTTGCATTTTGCTCTTTTAAAATCAATATTTCCGCTCTTAATGATAAGAAAAAATCCTTCATCCTTCCTTCTCCTTCTTATATCTCCTTGCCCCTGCATTCATCTAACTGAGTTTTTCCTCTCCGACAATAGAAATTTTGAACTTGTCTTTCGTTCTGTCTACCCCAAACATGCTGTCACGCTCAAATCCTGCTATATAACATTCGACAGGCATATTGAGTTTAAGGAATAATCCTTTGAATAATGTCTTATTATCAAGAAACCTCTTTGCATGTTCCATATCTGCAATAATATGAAATCTTGTGAAAAGATATCCAAATTCTCTTGTGTAATCGTCCAAATAGAATTTATATTCCTCATTATCGTATACAAAAGTAGTTTCGCTTCTGATTTCGTCTGTATCTTTATAATACGGGCAATCCTTGCATGACATCATAATCACAATCTCCTTTTCACTTTATAAGTACATTATACACTATTCATGTTCCTTTTTGTACCTTTTCGCCCCTGCATTGCTCCGCTTTGTCTGCTCCCTGCCGAAGTCAGCTACCTTTATGCGGTCATACTGCGGTTGTAAATCGTTCTGTTTGCAGAAATCGTTATAGGCTTTGTTCTGCTGCGTCATTCGAAAAGCCATGCGATCATACTCTTCTTGCATCCTATCAACGTCCATATCATCACGAGGGTTGTTTATCTGCTCCTGCTTTTCAATCAGCTTTCGTTTAGTGGCTCTGATGGACCGTTCCATAGCACGCTGTTTCTGCTGAAGCTCATACCTCTTTTTGTTTTCCTCACTGTCAATTTTCAGATTTCCATTTTCGTCCACATATGGATTTCTAAGGCGGTCGTCCCATGCTTGAAAATGGTGGCGACAGTTCCACCCGCACAAACCGTCGCCAGTTCCATATCCAGTTGATTCTATAAAGTCAGGATATTTTGTATCGCTCATTAAACACCGTTCTTTCTTTTTCCAGTATTATGTACTGGTTCTATTAAAATTCTTTCTGTACTCCACCCGGCGTAATATCGGTTAGCCAAAACATACCTCGGAATATCAACTAATTCTGCCCACTGAGAAAGTGTCTTCTTTTCTCCATTATATTCAAGAACTATATTATTCCTTTTATTATTTGCTTGTGTTACATCATCAGCCCATCTGCAATTATCCGGCGAATAACCCTTATCATTGTCTTTTCTGTCAAGGCTCAAATTGTCAGAATACCCGTTTTTATTTGCCCAATCTATGAATGAATCAACATTTTCTCTCCATTCATCACAAACAGTAATTCCTCTCGCTCCATATCTCTGATATGCAGGATTATTCTCATTGTGGCACCTATCTATCATATGCGACCATATAGCGTAAACTCTGTTGTATTTTTCATGCGTGGCGTAACCGTGTTTGTATGTCATTTTGCTCCAAACTTCCGAAATCAGGCAACCGCATGATTGAGTTCCACCGCTTATCAATCTGCTTTTCCTTGTAGTGGTTTCTTTTCCACAATCACATAGACATTTAAAAAGTTTGCACCTATGGCTATCCACTCCGGCGTATTCTAACACAGTCAATTTTCCAAATCGCTTACCTATCATATTAGAATCGGATATATTATTTCCCATATATACCCCCTATCTGCACAAGTAAAACAGTGTGAAGAAAAACAGAAACAGTAAAATCATACCCAACGCCAATAATGCCGATTCGATAATCAGTTTGAACCGTTCATCACTCATAGGCTGTCTTTCAATCCTCGCCGCCTTGCAGAACTTGTCCTTGTCTTTCTCTGCGCCTTTGATTGTATGAATAACCTCTTTGAATTTACGTTCGTCTTTCATTCCGCGCCCTCCTTATCATCTGCGAATACCTTTATGAATGAGTAAATTTTTAAAAGCCAATCCACATTGCGGATGGAAAACACCATTTTAACAATATTGTCCTTGTAAAATTGTTCATCACTCATGCGGCACCGCCTTTCTCATCTTCTGTCATGTGAACGCAAGTCCTGTGTATCTGCCAGAGAATCCAAGAATCGTTAATGTTTCTGATAATTTTCCAGATTGCCTTTAACCGCTCTTTCTTGCTCATGTACCGTTCTACCATAATCATTTTCCTTTCTGCTCTTGAATTTCCCGAAAGGCATGATATAATAGATTTATCAATTCTTTCGGGAGTTGGTGATATATAGGGGTTGCAGTCTTTGACGGGGCGCAACCTCTATTTTTGCTCCTTTACTTCCTTTTCCACCATTTCAATACCTTTCATAATGGTATCTGTCCTTGTCATGTTCAGCTTTTCAGCGCAATTTTGGATTCTTTCAGATTCCTCTTTTGTTATTCTGATATTCAAGTTGACATTTCTAGGGTTTTCTTTCGGTGGTCTTCCAGTTCTAGGGCTCATTTTATCACCCCACTTTCTGCCCTTGCAATAATTATATTACTGCGCGTGCAAAAAGTCAATAAGAAAAATGAATTTTTAAACGGTAGTCAGTTTCTCTAAATCTTCGTCTTTTATATGGTATACTTTGCCTTGCCATGCGCTATGGTCTGCGTATGGCGGTCTGCCTTTTTGCGCCGTTCGGCTACCAACGTGCGCAGACACCAATATGAGATTTGTTTTTGCTTCTTTGATATACTCTAAACTCACTTTTGAAGCAGTCTGCGCCATACTCGTTACCACGCAGCACCGAACCGCCGCTTCAAGTGTCCGTCTTGCTCCTGTTGGATAATCCACATATATTCCCCGTCCGGCATACCTGTCCAAAATATCGCAAACCGCCGCCGAATAGCTTTGCACACCTGCCGCCACCCTCAAATCAGCTTCGTCAAGCATATTAATAAGGTCAATCTGACTTTGTTTCATGGTCGTTCTTGTTAGGTTTGAAAGTTCTCCCAAACTCTTTTTGTATTCTGCGTCCATAACACGGATTACAGCGGCGTTTTTAAGCGGATTGGATAATTCTATGCCTAACTGCCCTAACGTGGCTCTATCGTCCTCCCATGAGGTGAGAACGGCATCTTGCAGGAGCGAACGCAACTCTTTCTGCGTCAGCCCTGTTAATTTCCGCAATTTCTTCTCAATCGCCGCTTGACTTTCTCCCATTTGCTTTAATTTCCAGATAAGGCGGTCGGCAGTTGCGGTCATTTCACCGGCGGAGAGTAGGCGGCGGGTTATGTCTTTGAGAATGAAATCCTCTAACTGGCGGTATAGTTCAAGCAATCTGTCCTCTTTGTTTGTAAAGTAGTCAGGAGATAGCACCTTGCGCCTCCTTGATACTCTTTAAAATGTTACACTGTACATAAATCTTGTTTTTCTCAAAGTCTGTTATCTGTTCAATTTCAAACAAAGCAAGTGCATTTCCTTTTGTCGGGTCACCCAACCAGTATGTATCTCTAAATCCCATCGTAAAATCAGAATGATAACGAAAAAATGCAGTCGGATGTTTAAGTACATAATCTAAATCATATCCACACTTTTTAAACGCTTCTTTACACAAATCGTCATATTGCCTTGTGATTTTTGAAATGGTTTCTGATAAGATATTTTCCATTCCCCCTACTCCTTTCCGGCTGTCCTCTTGACTAAATCTATCCATTCCTGCTTGTGTCTTTCCTTAGCAACCTCAAACCAATGCCCGGTAGTTCCCGGCGTATGGTATTGCAATGTTCTGTTTGTTGGCTGTTTCTTTTGTCCGGGCGGAGAAAACCAACCAGTTATATTTCCGGCACTATCCTTGATTGGAATATTGGGAGAATATACGATAGATTCGTATTGATAATGTGCATGGGGCGCATTCCACTCCAATTCGCCGCCATAAACTCCTTCAGGATAAACTAAACTATTCCGTAATTGACCTTGTTGAAATGGTATCAAAGGGTCGCAGTCTGCGGCTATTTGTAAATTCAAAACTTTCTGGCATTCTCTTAGATTGCGCTGTAATCTCGCATCGCTTATGTCAATATCAACATTCCCTGTGTGCTGTCTTATTCTCATAAAATCACCCTAACTGTAAGAAAAGAAATTCCCGCATTTCTCACATTTATAAATGTTTTTATCAACTTTAAAGCCCAAGTTTTTACGCTCATAATTTCCTGTCAGTTCTCCACAATGCGGGCATTTTGAATAATATCCATCATGACCACACCCAAAATTACCAACCGTTTGGGGAGCAAATCTTCCATTTTCTCTTTTAAACCTTTCATACTCAATAATCGCAAGTTCTCTTTCGGCTTCTTTTTTCTTCGCAAGTGCCGCCTCATGCCGTTCTTTCTCTGTTTCGTACTCTCTGCATTCTTCCTCGGTTTTAAATTTAGTTCCATCTTTTGCTTTATAATACGTTTCTGTATACTTTTCCATTTATTATCTCTCCAATCCTGTTCTTATTCTGATTCTCGTAAAATTACGCTTTCTACTCAAGCAATATCCTATCAAAAATTGCTTTGACAATATATTCCGGGTCTGCATCCGCCATCATATCAGGCGTATCAATAGCTTCAAACATTTCCTTGTATAAATTATCATAAAAACTTCCATGCTTTTTCAATTCGTCTAAAACAGCATTCCATGCTTCCTCAATCGCCACCCTGTCTTTTTCTTCAAAGCTGATAACCATGTTAGACCTCGCTTTCTGGCACTTCCACAATTCCGTCAGGTTCGTGTTTCTCATTCAGCCTGACATACACAATTTTTGAAGTGTCAATTTTGTCATTCATTCCAACCAACAAATACGGAAGCGGCACTTTATCTAATCCCGTATCATGAAAATACAATGGCTCATAGCGTGGAATCTTTAGCGGAATTATCGGCGGTTCTTCCGGCTTTAAATGCACTTTCAGAATGTCCTTTGTTGCGTCCCCATCCATGATTGGCAAAAGACCAAACGGACACGCAAGAGCAGTTAATACAGTTTCAAATAATTTGATAGCGTCCTCTTTATCCATTTCCTATTCCTCCCCAAACAATCCGCCGCCCTCCGGCTGTTGCTCTGCCTGTGCTTCCTGAACCATTGCAATCGCTTCCTCCTCTGTCAGTCCCAGGTGCCGGACAAGGAAACGGGCTTTTGACATATAGCCATTGTTGGCAAGCTGATACTCGAACATCTTATCTTCTTCTTTATTTTCCGTGATATCGGCAAAATCACAGAACAATTCATAATTTCCATGTTCTGACGGCGCATATTCCCCATTAATTACAGCCATAGCGTCTATAATATACACTATGTCATGGATTACACCTATTCGCCCGTCGCCGTTGGAATTAGGCCGGTCAAGCAGGCTGCGGTATGACAGCACCGTATTGACTGTTCGGCGCTCTGTGCTTTCCACCTGTGTGGCGGTGGCCATCTGTATATTCTGGCCATCAAATACAAAGAATCCAGGGTCAAATCCCGTTTTATAGCTGATGATTGAGAGATAGAAGTTAATCCCCTCCGTCCGACTCGCCACTTGCAGCTGCGGCTGCCACTGTTCCACCGGATTACTCCCATCACCGCTTAAATCCAGTCCAGTGTTTGCGATGAATTTTGGAAGCTTAATCCCGTTCATAGTTGCATATTGGATAACAGACTGGTCAACCATCATCATAGGCGCAGATGTTTCTGTTTCTGTTCCCATAGTGGACATTGCAATATCCAGCCACCGCAGCTCTTCTATGCATTCGCTAAAGCACGACACGCCAAGCGGACTATCCGGATCTATGGTATTGCTGTATGGGTTCTTTATGTACACAAATAAAGGCTTTTCAAGATTCTCTGCGGTAAACTCCGGCACAATATCGGCCCACTTTGTATTTTTAAGCGATATTTCCCGGCCTATCTGGTCTTGCTGGTCCGATACAAAAGCCTTGTTTGATACTCGGTATATACGAACCGGTCCGGCAGGCTCTTTTCCGTTATCGGACCGGCGAACCATATCCTCAAACCGGTGCCACTCTGCCCTTGTGTAGAACTTCTTTTCTTTCTGGTAGTAAGAGAAAAAGATTGCCCCGTGTATATCCCCGTTGCTGTCAAACTCTGTTACCAAGAACCGGTCCGGCGGTATGTAGTCCATTCCTTTTCCATTCCACTTCGCCATAGAGCCGCCCAGCATAATCACATCCTGCATAATCTGCTGTGCATTCTTCAAGAAATAATCATCAATGGCTTTCTGGATTTTTGCAGCCGTCTCGCCGTTGCCGTACTTAGCCTGCACCTTGATGTCAATGTTCTGCGTCACCAGCTTTGACAACTCCCGGGCAACAGTATTTGAAAACCGTATTGTACGTGTTTCATCACCTACCCACGGCGGCTTGCCACTCTCCAACTGCTCCCACAGCTTAATAGCGTTCTCCATTTCCGGCGACAGGTATGTTTCCACACCGAAAGCCTTTTCAGTGTCCGTTTTAAATAACATTCTTATCTTCTCCTTAAACCATGCGATTAAACCCATTATTCACTCCAATCCAACGCCTGCAAACAGTACGGACAGCCTTTGTGTGCGGCAACCCCTCTAATGATTGCATGTCCGCATGACGGACATTTACCGGAAAAATTAGGAACATGAATTTCTCCACAATTTCCCGGAAACATTTTCTTGTTGATTACTTTTTGTGGAATCTGCTTTTCGAGTGCCTTAATAGCCATATCTATTGCTGGCTGTAACTTTCTCCATGCCACATCATCACATTTCAGCGTTCCAATGCTTGTATTTTTGTTTGTCAACACTTCGATTGCTTCTTTGCTATTCATTTCCCCATCTCCTAATCAAAATATTCTTTCAACTCCTGCTCCTGCCGCAATCCTTTCAAGGCTCATGGTATGGCTCTGGAAGTGGCATCCAAGCGATAGACACTTCATCTATTTGTGTTCCATTGCAATTAAACCATACAAAATGGTTAATATCGTAATCAAATATTCCTTGATGCACTCTGTTTCCGTCACTGACAATAAATCTGCAATCGCTTTTTATACATTCCTCTTTTGTTGGCAATCTATCCTTGCACGGAATCCACCCACCGACACAATCCGCCGCTGACCGTTGCATATTTTCCGCTTTAAAATGTCGTCTTTTACATTCTTCTGTGCAAGGAATTTCTATAATATCTGCTCCTGGGCATCCGTCACAATACTCTTTCGCTTTCAGTTTGGCAGAAAGGGCTTCTATAGTGTCGGCGGCTTGATTGAAAAGCTTACTCATTTCTGGTATGCATATTCCTCCTGTGTATAACCTAATATCCCCTGCCCTTCTCAATTCCTTTACCCGTTCGATAATCATGCTCATTCTATCAATCCTCCCAACATGTAAAAAATATTCCCTGCCAAAATCCGTGCTTCTTACCACAAGTAAATCCATTTGGATTATTGTATCTGCAATTCAAGCATGATTTACCTCTTATTTTCGCTGTGATTACCTGTATCTTAGCTAATATCGTCCAAATCATTTTCCTATCCTCTCCTTACCACATTGGCAGATGTTTCAAATAATATTCACTCTGACAGTTTTACCGCATATTGCAGAACCTTTAAACCTATTATTCCACCGCTCAACCGCTTCTTTTGTTGTATCATACCACTCCTTAATATCAGCCTTTTGCATACTTCCTTGCATGACATGATATTTGCCATCATGCTCTGCAACATAAGGACTTCCAGAATATAATTTGCACTTATGTATCAATACGCTTGCCATATCTTTCTCTTTCTACCACATAGTTAATTTCTAATACATCCATCTCAACCGCTTTCGCAGGAATGTATAGCAGTAATAGCGCACACTGTCCATTGCGTGGTCATTCTCTTTGATTACTGCATCCTCTCCGCTATCTTCATCCCAGCAGTACAGGCCAAACTCATTGATGGTGTTTTTGCAGCTTTCATGTATCTGTATCATTCCTTTGTTCAGCATGGTCGTTGTAACCCGTATTCCATCCAAAACGTCATTATCTGCGTCCTTTACAATATATTTTCCATATTTTCTTATAACCTCTTTAAACGAAGCTGCTGACGGGTCAACAATGATGAATGTCACTTTCTTATCGCCTATCATTTCATCCATCATCTTGTAATAGGCTTCATCATCAACCCTCGTTCCCTCTTCCCGGCTGTCGTAATATACTTCCTTTTCCATTACGGATTTCTTTCCATCAAAAGCCCATAGGTTAGCAGAGAACGGATTGACAGTACCATAATCCACAGACACATTGTATTCCTTCGCCCCGGTCATGCACTTATCTGTGACGTTCTTGTCCTCATCAAACATGGAGTAGACAAGCCCTTCTGCAACTCTCCATAACCCCTCTATATAGCGCAAATAAAACACGCCAGTGTACATACCACGATACCTGGCTTTTATCCGTTCTGACAATGACAGATTATCGTCCATGGTAAAATGCAGATACAGAATCCGCTTTTCCTCTGCCTTATCAATCCAGTTCACCTTGAACCAATGCCGTGGATTGTCCGGGTTGCAGTTAAACCAGTATTTGGAACCGTCCACCGAACATCGCCCGGTTGCCTGGTTGACAAAGGACTCAGGCATGAGCGCTACTTCATCAAAAAACATGCCAGCCAATGTGATACCCTGAATTAAGTCCTGGGAGCGTTCATCTTTTCCACCAAATATGTAAAAGTAATTGACTGTATTCCCTTTGCTGACTATCAGCAGATTATCACTCCGGCGGTCTGATATTGTATATCCCCGGCTTGCAAGCATCAACTTCAACCAAAATAAGACGTTCCGCCGGAATGAACCGATTGTCTTACCAGCCATACCGAAATTCTGCTGATTGAAGCTGCTCATAGCCCACAGCACATAGGACAGCGACATGGAAAGCGTCTTTCCGCTTCGGATTGCCCCATCTGCTATGATTCCATCCATATCCTTGACCGGACTGGCGGAGCACCACCATGTGAGGACTTTCTTCTGCTTTTCAGAGAACGGCTTGAACTGGAAGCCTTGCTTCTTCACCTTTGCTTTCATGGCGGCGGCACGTTTTGTTATGCCTTTGCGGATATTTTCTATTCGTGTGTCAATACCGTGCTTTTTTTCTTTATAATTTCTCATTTTTCTGCTAAATCATCCATGTATTTATCAACTTTAGGGAAATCAATCAAATAATTTCGTCCAATTCTTATAACGGCATTTGCATCTTCGGCAATCTTTCGCATGGTATTTCTTCCAACTCCATAACGCTGGCATGCCTGATCTATTCTTCCTGTTTTTTGTTCAATTCCTGGTTCCGTTCTAATCAACCTCTGTTGCATCTTCCTCTACCTCACTTTCCTCCCACACTTCCGCCGCCGTTCCGTTCAGAGCGTCCAAGAAGTTGTCCTCTGCTTCTTCCTCCGGCTGGCTGTCCTTGACCTGGCTTTCCAGCTTCAGAAGTTCGATTTCAAGTTTCTGCTCGTTGTCGATATTCCAGCCCTTGAAGTTGTTCCGCAGGCTGAATTGTGCGCCGTTAGAACCGTCCCGGTCAAATAGACGGCTCTCGGCGTATTCCTCGACACGGGACTTCGCGCGCGTTATCGTGTCATTAAACTCCTTTTTTCCTTGATAATTCAGCAATGCTTGCCTACTCGCAAATCCCAACGCAAGGGCTAATCCGGTGATTGTCGGCGGCTTTTGCCCTATCATGATAGGATTCTGCCATTTATCAAGCATTGGATTTCCATCAGCATTACAGAGCGGCTCGCCTTTGCAGTCTTCAAAATACTGTTCAATTTTTTCTTGTATTTCCTCTTTGCTTTTATACTTCGGAGGCTTACCGCCAACGTTCGCCACTTTCTCTCACCTCAATCCACAAATTATGCAAATGGTTCTATTACTTCAAAGCATTCCTAATAGGTTAGCCCGGTCACTTTCAGAATCTTATCAATATTCTTTTTCTGAATATCAGTTTTGCCATTAAGGAATCGGCTCATAGTAGAGGGCGCAATTCCACATTTATCCGCAAATTCTCTTATACTCATACCCTCAATGCCTATATATTTTTCGATTCTCCAATACTTCATATCTTCACCTCAATCCGCAAATGCTTTCTGCCTGTCAATCATTTATCAGCACAAAATTCTCTTCCAATTCTTCAAATGGAATTTCCATCCATCCAAAATCGGAATCGTCATTTAACGAATCTAAATGCACATCGCCTCCTATAAAACTTGTTCTATCGTCCCTTTCCCAGATGCTTCCAACTGCCACGAACCCATATTCATTCGGAATTTCAAAACCATCACCATCACACTTTGGCAAACACATTTCTTTTATGCATTTATATCTCATTTCCCTATCCTTTCCCCGTCATTCGCTCATTGGTTCTCTGTAAATTATGAACCAATCCTCATCCCAATCTAAGCACTCTATAATGCATCCACGCTTTTCTAAAACTTTAGCCATGCTTTCAGCAGACTCTCTTTTCGAAAAAACCATATGCTTTTTATGTTTAAGCTTATCTGCAAGATTCATTTTCGCCCTCCGTCATTCGCTCATTTCTTTCAATGCGGCTTCGGCTGCTTCTTTTGTCGACCAATAATAGCCTTCCATATCAATTCCCTCAATCTCATAAACCTTCAAATCTCTGATTGATTTTGACATAACCATTGCATACTTAGTATTCTTGTCGCAAATAAACCAAACCGTTTCTGTTTGCAGTTTCAACAGTTTCCCTTGTTCCTCTAAATCTTCATATTCGCCTAACTTATTAAAACACTTGCTAATTGCGCATTCTCTGCAATCCTCGTTTCCTTCTTCTGTTGCTTTACAGTATTCACAGCACAAATCACAATCATCTGCACCACCTAATCTGTCTATGCTACACATATCCTTTGGCACATACTCGCCGCAATAATCTACTGTCAATCTATCCATATTTCCCTTTCCCTCCACAATCCCCCTAAACCCCCTAATGATATGCAAATCGGCTTCGTGTGGCGTTGCCCTGACACCTTTATAACCGGATAAGCATGAGGGCATTGTTATTCTTTGCCATCGGTCACACTCTATTTCCCGCCCAAGGTCTTGACGGTTGCCGTTTTTTCTAATGATATTATAAGAGATTCAGGGGGAACCGTTGTACCAATTTTAAGTTAATCCCCGTACATTAATAAATGACACATGATAGAACAATCAGGCATTATTTCGTTTTCCATGCGCCCTCTGTTTGGGTCTAATTCATCAAGATACACCCCATTGATGCAGGAATGACCGACTTCTCGCTCCAATTTTGCCATTCGCTCAAACACTTCGGGAAAGTCAACTCTGATTTTGTTCCAATATCCCATACCGCCTTTTACGCAACCGATACAGTTATTGTTTTTATATCCCATGTCATACATTTTTGGTCTTGGAAAATCGAACAATCTATCAAACATTCCGTGAACATCTGATTTTGAAAGCCCTTTATCTATCAATGGAAATTCATGTTCAAACTGCGGCATACTATCAAGAAGCCTGTCCGCCCTGTGCTTTTCCTCAATGTCAAATCCCCAAACATAAGTAATGTCATAATCTTTGTGCTTATCTTCCCATTCTTTCCTCGGTCTTTTCTTTAACACTTCCGTACATTTTGCGCCTGCTACTCCGTTTATATATCTGAACTGTTTAATTACATTCTCTTTATTTTTGTAAGGGGATTGCAAAATATGTATTTCCTTTCCTAACACCACCTCACAGTCTTTAATAAATCTCATGCTGTCGGGGTGCTGGTTCTCAATGTCTATGTAAATAAATTCGTCAACATTCTCTGCCAAATATCCTGCAATAAATGATGATACTCCTGCACTTATCCAACATACTTTGAGTTTTTGTTTTTTCATAACACCACGCTACAAATCACTTTGTAATCGTGGATAACCAGACTGCCGGCTTGGATTCATTATTAAGTGCTTAACTAGGCACAGCCACTTCGTCTGACTTTATGATACAATTCACCATACTAGCATTATATCAACCTCGGTTTACCGAGGATTCGTTATTCCTTTCTTTTTTCTTCTTTTATTTCCTTTACATTTTCGTTAAACAAATGATAGAAATATCTCCTATACCCATAAAAATCCGACCTGCCGCACACCATCCGCTCAATCTCTATTTTTATTTCTCCACAAGCAATCTTCCGTTTTTAATCTCGCTGTCAATGACTTCTCCCCTTTGTTTGGAATCCATTCTATCCCAAAGATTAAACAGCCTTATAAATGCTGATACGGATGTATTGCTTGCTCTGCACTGCTCTATAAATTCTTCTCCTTTTTCACTCATTTCCCTATCTCCTTTATTTTCTCGTTAAGCAAATAATAAAAGTATCTGCGGTATCCATAAAAGTCAGTCCGGCAACATGGTATTCTTTTGATTTCTCTTAGTTCCCATTTCTTCTGTAATTCGTCATAGGACTTATTTTTTGTGATTGAGAGTAATATGTACTCCGCAATCATTTCATTCGCCGCATGAGCCGCCTGTGAAGCGAGAGCGGCATATCTGCCGGACTGTATGTACTCTGTCAACTGCCGGTACCGCTCTTTGGTGATTCCGTAGTGGCTCCATGAGTAGCGTGGAGCTTTCTGATACTTTGGCTCCGGCTGCTGCTCAAAAATGCTCATCTGCCTAAAGCCGCTGTATCGTTTGCACTCTGTTTTCTTCCCAGGGCATTCCTTCCGGTCACAGCATGTGTTTAAGCATGTCCGGCATAGGCAGGTGTGGCATTTTCTGCGCATGGTATCACCGCCTTACGTCCAATCTAATTTCTGTCCGCACTCCATACAATATTTGAGTTTATCTATAACGACATACTCATTGCAATTCGGACAACGCATTACATCGCCACCTCCAAAACCCAAATCCGCTAATTCTTCCCATTCTTTTTCTGTCTGCTCTTCATGCTGTTTTATTGGCTTCTTTGGTGTTTGCTTACCGCTTGCTATTTCGATTGCCCTAAACGCTTGGTCAAGTTTTAAGTCAATCTTTACTATATCTAGCCTTAATTGCAGGATATTGTTTATAATTTCATCTGTTCGGTCAACTCTCATTTCCCTTATCCCTCCTTTTCCTGCACCAATGCGGGCAGTTTGATACTTTCTGCTCAATCAGCCGCATTTTCGCAATATTTCGTATCAGCTAAGGCGCAGTCCTCACATCCTTTATAGAACCCACATTCATCACAACTATGAACAACATCCATTCCTCTTTCTGCATATTCATCAGCATTTGCTTTTGGGCAACTTCCATCAACGCACGTTACGCCAACATATCCTCCACATATTTTTGTTTTCATTATCCATCACCTTTCCTAAATTCTTCCGCAAATCCATTTATGACAGGACACCATGAGATTAAAATATTCTGACAAAATGACAATAGCTGCTTATCGCCTTTATCGTAATATTCCTTTGTCAGTTCTCCCATCTTCCGGTTATATGCCGCCATATCATGGTCTGACAGAAAATCCTTATACATTGCCCATATCGTATTCTGAATGTGCGCAATTTCTTTATGCCTTTCCTCTATTTTTCCCTGCATGATAATCTCCTTAAATACCAAAGCTACTAAAGCTACCATGATTTCAAACAAACTTTAAAATCATTTTCCTTTATTACTATTACTACTTTCTTTCCTATCCCTTTTATTTATATATATACTTTTTTAATATAGTGGTAGCTTTGGTAGCTTTAGTTTTTTCCCTGTAAAATCAAGGGTTTCCGTGGCTACCATAAAGCTACTATTGCTACCAAAACAACTAACTTTTTGCGTTCTGGGCTACTGAAACGGCAATTCTTCCTGCGAAAAATCATCTAACGACATAAACCCATCTGTTGATTTTTGGCTACCATCTTCTGAAATTTCTCCATTTTTTGACGAGTTGGTAGCACTTGGTATGCAGTTGGTAGCTAAATTTTGATTAGATGGTAGCTTTTTCTGGAACAATTTTTGCACTCCATATTCCTTGTATCTTGTCGGGCTTTTTACTCTCGCCCAATTAGGAAGTGACAAAATAATGTCGCTGATTTCTGATGACTGCCACTTCTGCGGTCTTCCGTTTTCCTCTAATGCTTCTTTCCAAATCTCCAAAACACAAGTTCGCTGTTTATTCTCCAAAAATTGCGTAATGATTCCAACTTTTCCATCATCTGCCATACTCTCGTCCTGCAACCGCCGTGCCTCGTCCCGGCATGAATCCGGCAAGATAAGCTCTGGCTGCTCCGTTTTCCAGATATGTACTGCTTGCGCCCATGCTGCTTTCATGTCTTCTATAGCTTCTGGGACGAAAAGACTCTTTGTAGGATTATTTACACCCGTCTGGATAATCAAAAAACGTCTATTTCCAGTTTCATCTTGGAGAAAATCACTTTTATTTGTGGTTCCGGCGAACACGCACTGACGCAAGAATATATCCGCCCTGCGCTCGTACGGAACCCGGTACTTGTCCTGTACTGCGGTAAGAAACCGCTTTACGCTCTCTACACCGCCAGCAGTCCGCGCCAGCGATTTCAGCTCCGCAAGCTCCACAATCCATGAACCCATAAGCGATTGCGCCGCCTTATCAGAATCCAAACTGTCAAGTGAATCGTTAAACCAGCTATCATTTAATGCCATCATTTTAAGGAAAGTGCTTTTGCCTAATCCCTGTGGCCCAGTGAAAATCATTGTATAATCAAATTTGCATCCGGGTTCATACACCCTCGCAACGGCTCCAAGCATCCACAAACGCATGACCTGATAGGAATACTCTGTGTCTTCTACTCCTAAATAGTCCGGCAGCAAGCTTCGTATATGCTCCTCCCCATCAAATTCTAGGCCGTCCAAAATATCCCTAACTGGATGAAATTTATTCCTCATGGACACATTCTTGATTGCGTCAAAATAATCGTTCCTGTTTTTTATTCCATAATCCGTCTGTATAATGGAATATAATGCAGCATCATCATGACTTCCCCATGCACGGTCACAAGTTTCACTTTCCCACGGGACTTTTCCCATCAAATACTCTTGTCTCGAAAATTCATCAAACTTAATCTTTCCGGCAAATCGGTTGTCATTGTCCATTATTATTTCAAAGTTTCGTACTGTCTGTTGTAGCTTCCTACTTTTCTCGTTTCCATCATTGTCATACTCAATCTTGTAATCAAGCAGTTGTAGCACATCAGCAACACTAGAATCCGTCGGCGAATTGTTGATAGAAGCGCTGCCCGTATACTGCCTTTTTGTTTCTCTGTCAATCTCTTGATAGGTTTTTAGCTTTTCATCAAACAGCCCCTTAACGCCTAAATCCTTCGCTTTCAATTTGAGATCTGAAATTAAATCAGCCATTTTCGTTTTATTTTCTTCGTTTAGAATTTCTTCAAATATTTCACCGGAAAGAATTTCTTCCTTATTCAGTTCATTTAATGGTTTCATAACATTCCTCCGGATCGTTTAATATTTCCCATAGATATTCTTGATACTGCAATGCATTGTAAGTATCGCACCAAGCATCAGAAAGCGGTTCCAGCCTGTCAAGACACTTGTGGTAAACTTCCATCAGCAGATAGTTTAATTCCCTTTTCTGCCTTAGCTTTTCCTCTATCTTCCGTTGCATTTCACGCTTCTTCTGCGCTTGATAAATTTTAAGTCTGGTAGAGAAACTGTTGTCAGTCTCCCCACCAAGTTCCTTAAATGCCTCTTTGAAAGATATTCCGTCCATCTGCTGAACAAAAGAAAATATGTCCCCTCCGTTTCCGCATCCAAAACAAAAATATGATTTCGGATATATCTTCATGCTCGCCGTTTTTTCCTTGTGAAACGGGCAACACACAAACCCTGCCCTGTTTGGCTGCGGCAATCCGTACCGTTCCAGAATATCTTTCATGGAGTAGAGGTCTTTTATTTCTTCCTTAGTCATTTCCTTCTTTGTTTTCCGATTCGCATAATAGATTACTACTGCAAAACAAGCCATTTATATTCAATTTTTCATTACGGCAAAATCCATCATCATTATGTTCACAATTTTCTGTGTCACAATATACTGTCATGACTACCTCCTAAAATCTCTATGATTTTCTGCCCTGTTTCTTCCTTTTGGCAGAATATAAAATCAACATTGTACCTGTCACGAATCGTACACAGCGACTTGTAAAGCTGATTTCCGTCTACTGCCTTTGCTGATATTACGTCCTTTACACGCTTGCCATTGACCGTTTTCCACCTTATCTGATACTTGCGGGGATTCTGCCAAAAGAACACATCTTCAAGGCTCTTTATATCCGCTCCATGCTCGCAGAGGATAACCAATTTTATCCCTTGCTCCTTTGCACGGAGCAACTCCGCTTTGAATCGCTCATGCTGTTTGCTACTGACATTACCGCATATCTCCTGCAAGTCCTTTTTGCGGTCGATTACCAGTCTTGGATTGTCTAATGATTGATAATCTCCAACATACATTTTTGAGCGGAAATACTGTACTCCAAGCGTGTCAAACTGCCCTTTTATACGCTCCCATTCTTTAGCGTGTTCGCGTGTGTCCACTTGTATTTGCATAGCAACACCACCTTAACTATCCATTTCCGATATTTTGTCAATAAAGGTAATATCAACCGCCGAAGGTGTGATAACTTTTCCGATAGGCAATTCAACTATTGCAACGGGAAAATGTCCTACGCTTTCTGCCAATTCCTCAAAATCCATTCCCCAAGAAAGGAAATATCCTACTTCAAATGATAATTTTCTTCCTTTCTCAAAATAAGTTCCTTTACATCTTCTTATACTATCCATACAAACCTCCTAATTAAACGGCAATTCCTCGTCAATACCGTCCGGAATGTTCATGAATCCGTCACTGCCTGGTGTTCCATAGTTCTGTATACCGCCGCCCTGCTTGTACTCCTTATATGCCTTTGTTTCGCTCATATCAGGCACAGCGGCATCCGCAACCTTGTCAAGTGACACAAACCACCGCAAGACGCGCTTTTTCTTTTCCTCGCCGTTGTAGTAGTCCATCTGCTCACCGAATACGCCTCCGATTTTCTTACCCTTGAAGCACTGGCAGAACTTATCTCCCCACTGCACCTGAAAACCTGCGTTTGAGTGTTCCACGCACGTTGTAAAAGTCTTAAATGAACGATTGCATTTTCCCTCGTTATCCTCTGTCAGTATGTACTGCGTTGCCTGATTAGGCCACTTCTTATCCGGCCGGATATCGTTCTGGAATTGCTCCATGAAGTACCTAGGTTGCTTATCATCCTCTGCAAAGTCAAACAACACAACAATCATATCCTTTCCAGTCTTTGACTTGGTTTCGTTGACCTGCTTGATTACCAGCCTATGGCCGCCCAATTCAATCGGCTGCCATTCTCCCCCTGCCTGCGTTTCGTCATAGTTTGTAGGTTTCTGCATTTATTAGTCCTCCTATTTGATTGAATCTAAAATGCTCTGCATATCAATACTTTTGCCTGTCCGCGTTACTTTTTTATTTCCCCTATATCCGTAAGTACCATCTGCGAATAATACCTCTACTGCACCGCCATCATAAGATTTGGTAACTACTGCGGGAAGAACAGTTTTTCCCTCTTTGTTCTTTGTTTTTACAATTTCTCCAACTTCATAAATAATCATCCTTAATCCTCCTTGTAATAATCCCTGATTGCCTTTTCCACCAAAAGCAAGTCATTGTCGATTGTCAGCGTTTCAAACATTCCGATGGGGGATTTACTTACTGCCCCGTCAGATGCCTGCGTAACAAACAGGTGCTTGCCGGATTCCTCTATGCACCGCAGAACGATGGTAAACATGCCCTCAAGGCAAACTTTGTCATCAATCATTTTCCCGATGGTTTTTGCTTTCACGTCCCCAAAATCGTTCTTATCCTCATGCATCATTATGTAGACAACTTTTTCTTGCGGAACGCTATCCGTAATAAAAGTAATTAAGTTCCAAAAGCTGTCACCTACCTTATTGTAAAAAACAAATATATCATTACCTTTTCCGGCATTGGAATGTCCTCTCATAAACATATTTGTAAGAAGATACCCTGCATCATCAATAACAATGTTGTTTGCTTTTGACTGAATAAGGCATTTCATAATCGTTTGATAATCGTCCGTTTTCCATCCATTTACCTTGCCCTTGAACGGTAACGGCTTATTTATTACTCGGATAAGGTTCCAGTCAGGATTGCCCGAACAATTCCGCAGGCTTGTGCTTTTGCCAGAACCTGATTTCCCAATAATCAATACTGGTGTTGCCATATTTCCCTAATCCTCCAATCTCCTAATAACTACTATTTCATTTCATCAATAAGGCTTTTCAGCTCTTTCTTTGCTACATCAGACAACTTTTCGGAATAAGCGTCATACCATCGCAAAAACCTATCCTTTAATGTCATTCCTGTTCCGCATGGAATTTTCACCAATTCCTCAAATCTCTTTGCTGTTTCATTTTTCAAAAGACTTGCCACCTTTGCAGGAACAACAACCGGATTGCCGCCATAAGCCTTGACTTTCTTTATTTCATCCTGCGAACTAACAGGGATTGAATAAGGCTGTGGATTCTGCTCATCAAAGGATTCTACAAGCATTTCCTGCACCTTTTTCACATCTCCAAGATAGGTGTTAAATTCCAAATGGTACACATCATCTTTATTTGATTCCACCATCTGCCTTACAATCTCAATCGGAATACCACCATTTACCATGCCCTCCGCAATCATCTTAGAAGTAATGTCCTCCACATTCCATGTGTCACAGGTTTTTCGGTCACGCTCCAAATTTATGTATTTTGGCTTGAAATTGTACCCATACTGCAAATCGCTGTTACAATCAACAAATAGTCCATTCACAAATACTTGTCCTGCAAATCCTTCATCTGTAAGGATTTCCCCGTACTGTGTTTCAACTTTTTCATAGTCAAAATCACACATTCCAATCCAAACATCAGACAGGTTATTGTATTCATTCCAAGATACATTCCCAATTTCTATACAAAGCCCTTTATCTTCTGTTTCTCTCTTGTTGATGTAAAAGGCAAGAATTTTTTCAAGCCACTTTTCAGAGTTCTTAAACCTTGATTCCCATACCTCGTTTTTTTCATTGTTCAGCACTGTAAAGGTTTTTCCAATGCGATTCAGCACAAGGGCGGCTATCTTATATCCCTCGCCAAACTGCCCAACTGTATCATCATTTCCTGCCTTACTGCTCCTGCCAAGCAAAAGAGTATTGATTTTAAGAGCTGACTTGCTGTTCTTCAACTGCAATACCTGTCTTTCTCCGTCATACTCAATGCTGAAATGGTTCTCTTTATCCAATACCTCTTGGTCTGTACCATTCTGAATCAACTCCCTGATTGCATCGTTAAAAGCCCAGTCCGATACATAATTAGGGGTCAATGTCAGTTCATAACATTTTGCATTATCCAATTTTCCTATCCTCCTATAATTCCTCTCCAACCGTCACAAACGGCAGTCCGCATATCCATTCAATTCATTTAATCTGAATATTTGATTTTTCCACTAAGCTGCACCCCGGAATCTGCACACCACTTTTGATAGCATTTTTAATAGCTGTCTTGTCCGGCGTTGGTTCAGAATATTTCAAGTAGCTGTCCGCATCATCAAGAGACATTATCTTATTAATGTCAGAAACCTCAACAGACGTAGAATTTCTAAATGATATTGCTACTTTCGGGGTACTAAATTTCTTTCCGTTCAGATACCCAGAAAGATACTTCTTGAGATTTTCAGCCTTATTCTTTGCCGATTTCTCACGCTCTGCCAGCGCATCCCTCTCCGCTTTCATCTGCTCCGCATCGGACAGTAGGTTCTTAATCCACAAGGCGATATTCTCAATCTTTGCGTCACGCTCCATTTCCAAAGTATTCAGCGCATCCACATTGACTATTTCTCCTGTTTCCATATCCACACAATCAAGTATTGCATGGTCTATTTCATATAAATTCATTTTCCCTGTCCTCTCTTTCTGTCTCTTTGTAGGCTTGTTTTTCCATTTTTAGGCGGTGCTTATCTGGTAGCTGTTCCAGCTCGTTCCATGTCCAATGCTCATCAACCACCATAGCATTTTCAATCGGATAAACCATCGTTTACCTCCTTATAATCCGAACATGCCGGACTCCACTCGCGCTCTCCATTACGGAATCCGCTAAAGGTCTGCCTTTTGTGAGAAATTATTTCTTTTTCACACTGCCCATCTCTACAATATGCGCAGTCCTCAATTTCGCACATAACAATCATTTGCAATTCCTTTCTGCCTATGCTATAATAGGCACATCAATCATTTTGACAGTTCAGCTAATTCTTCTGCTGGGCTGTCTTTTTTTGCGCTGGTATCAACAATCACGCCGTCATTGATGTCAAACTCCACGCCTGCATTCTCGTGCAAAAAAATCAAGTTGCTCAACGGCATTAAATTAAAATTGCTCACTTTGCTCACCTCCTCACCTCACTAAACGCTTTTCAAGCTCCTTGCTCAATTTGGCAGTATAAAACCAAATCTTACCCTTACTGGTCGCACTTCTCCTAAAAGCACATTTTTGCCCAGGCGTGCGTGCAATGTCTCGCAATATGCACTCCGGAATACCCATTTCGCGGTGAATCTCCGGCAAACTCATAACTTCTTTTGGAAACTGCATGCGTCCACCTCCTTCATAATCACGGCTTTTCTGCTATTAGGTAGCGGAATTGCGCCGCCAAGGACAATATTGTCGGACTTCAAGAGCTTGTACCCCAGCTTTTCCGCTGCTTCTTTTAAAGATTCCTGTACCATGTAATCCCTCCTATCCAAAAATAAACAATGCTGCCATAAGTCCAAAGCACAACAGCAGGCAGAACATTGCAAAGACTGTCTCCTCTGAAAGCCCCTGCTTCTCACATCTCTGCAACTTTGCCGCTTTAAGAAACTTGTCCTTGCGCTTTTCGGACTTCTTAAGCTCTTTTAAAACTGTTTTAAATTCCATATTTTTCCTCCTTGTTCTTGCGATTTCCAGAGGAAAATGTTATAATCCTACTGTAATCGCATTACTGTGATTAATGCTTTTACTGCCCTGTTCGGTATTCGCGTTACTGAATGGGGCGTTTTAATTTTCATAGAAGTACTTCTCGAACATATCTTCTGTAATCAAATCCTGATAAATCCGCATATCCATCAGTGAGAATTTTTTTAAATAATTCTTCTGTCTGCTCTCCTGTGAGATACTTTTTCCTTTGCTCCGAAATGCCAAGTGCAGATTTATCATCAAGCATTACCACTTCTTTGATTTCCTTTATCACTAATGAATAGCCCTCTTTAATGATGATTCTCACTTGCTTGTCCTCCTTATATTGCTTTTGTTTTGCTTATCTCCTATACTGTAAGTACCAGACCGCCATCTGGAATACAGAAGAAAGGAGAAAAAACTATGTCCACATACTTGATTACTTATGACCTAAATGCACAAGGACAGAATTATGAACGTGTAATTAAAGCAATAAAAGAATGTTCTGTCTCATGGTATTCAGCATGGAAATCCTCTTATCTGATTAAGTCAAATATGACTACAAAGCAGATAAATGACTTCATCTCCCAGCATCTTGACGGAAATGACACATTATTTGTCATAGAAGTCATCGATAATTACAACGGACGACTTATCGAAACTGACTGGGATAAAGTGAAACAAATTTTCACCTAACATCTGGACGGTCAGTATACTTACAATCATTTTCCAGATTGTTTGATACATCACGCGCTGATGCAGTGGGAATTACTAATTGGTTCGCATAATTTAAAGTTTCATACAGAGACTGGGTTGTGCGAACCGCTTCAAGCGTATCTTCGCAAGGCACGTTGCCTGCTTCTTTGATTTTATTAATCCTATTCAGCGTTATATCTGCCATAGCTTCATAAATCTGAATCATTTTCTCTTTGTCCATCCTTTCTCACCCCCTCCCTAAATCAACCGCTCAATCAGTAACCATCAAATAAATTTTGCTATACCTTGAAAAATTTTTACCATTATAATAAAATGTTACTGCCTACATTTGGGCAAGGAGGTATTTATGTTCATAAAAAAATTGACTTGCCCTGTTCCTTTCTTATAAGGTCGCAACACTGGCGCCAAAGCAGTTAAAACTGGCTAAATGTAGCAACTGATACGGCAAAAGTAAGCTCAGAAGAGTTTCAATTCACCGTATTGTGTACTCCTTATAACCTGTCAGCTAATGGGCGCAACGTATAAGCAGAACCATAAGTGCTTTAAGTGGCAGGGTGCTTAATAGAAGCACACGGGCTATAGTGTGTGGCGAAAGCCTGCAAAGTACATAGGGTAAACAAATTTGGCAGAGAACCGTCAGGAATAGCCTTCTGGCGGTTTTTTTGATTTATATAATGGTAAAAACTTTTCAAGGTACGGCAAAATCTATTTTCATTGACTACTGGACTACTGTGTCCTCTGCAAAAACCCTAGGGTCAACATTCAGAAATATGCAGAGAGGAATCAGCTCTTCTGTTCTCAAATCTCTGTCTCTCTTTTCGTCGTACAGACTAACATAAAGAGACTGGTAATCAAGACCTGTTTTCCTAGCAACTTCCGAAAGATTAAATCCCCTATCTTTAATATAAGCTCCAATTCTCCTCGAAATTTTCATTTTATCACCTCCGTAAATCTTCGCTCCGAAGAGTTATTTATAGATTACTCCTCTTTATGAAGTATGTCAATAGTTTTTATAAAAATTTATCTTCAATTTGAAGAATTTTATTGACCACATAAAAAATATGATGTATAGTATATAAAAAGGTAGGTGATAACATGGAAAAAAGTTTAGGTGCTGTGTTAAGAGAATTGCGCAAAAAGAAAAAACTTACTGCAAAAGAAACTGTTGATAAATTACTATCAATGGGGTATGAAATTTCTGACAAAACTCTTTCGGGGTACGAAACGGGAATAAGAATGCCAAATGCAGATGTATTTATGGCTTTATGCAAAATATATGATTGCAAAAATATTTTACAAATATTTTCTTTTGTAAAAGCAGATTATTCTATTCCTACAGATGACGAATGGATAATAATAGAAAAATACCGTTTTCTTGACCCTCATGGAAAGAAAATGGTTGACTTTACATTAAATGAGGAATGGGCACGGTCACAAGAACTAAAAGACGACATTAAAGTTGAACCGACAGAATTTTCGGCTGAAATTGTTCCAATAAAAGAACATTTGATTCCAAACGCCGCGCATCGCAGGACAGACATAGATACTACAGGTATTCCAGAAGATGTGGACGACAAATATTTTGATGAATAACATGGTGGTGATAAAGTTGAATTATGAATTATTGCTGATGGAAAGCGATAGAAACAACATTATTACTAAAGAAAAGCCTTTACGACTTCATGACGGGAGAATAAAGGGAAACAAAATATTAATAAGAAGTGACATGAGTATAATAAGAAAGTCTTGTGTTCTTGCAGAGGAATTAGGGCACTACTATACAACCGTGGGAAATATCCTTGACCAGACGGACGAAGGAAACCGAAAACAGGAATTACGCGCTAGACTATGGGCTTACAACAAGCTCATAGGACTAGATGGCATCATACGAGCTTATGAAAACGGTTGTACAAGCCCATATGAAACAGCGGAATATCTGGAAGTTACAGAAGATTTTTTGTCAGAAACATTGCAAACATACAAAAGCAAATACGGTGATGGTATTGAATTTGGTAAGTATAAAATTTCTTTCAATCCAACGCTGGAAGTATTACCGAAATAAAAGCTTAAGCTTTTATGATAAAATAATTTTCTTAGGAGAAAAATAACATGGCGATAATAAAATGTAACGAATGTGGCAAGGAAATATCTGATAAGGCAACGAGCTGTCCAAATTGTGGTTGTCCTATTACTCCAGCGACACAAAAAACAAAGAAAAAAGGAAGTTGTCTGGCTATTATATTGATTGTATTTGGTCTCTTAATATTTATTGGCGTTATAGTTCCTTCTTCTAACGACAAGAATACAAATAGTGAAAATCAATCTAAACAGGCAGGCAACATAGTTAGTACGAACACTATATTACCAGACGAGTCAAAAGAAAATACTATTAAAGAAACAAATGAAAAAACAGATAATACTTTTATTCAGACTAATGAGATATATAATGGAAATGATGTAACTATAAGCGTGCAAGGATATAATTCAGACAAAAATTATATAACCATTTCTTTTTTGATTGAGAATAATTCTGCGCTTAATTTAGGATTTAACGCACACGCTTATTCAGTTTAGACACGTCTGGCCAGAAACCATTGTTAGGAGGTGGATTGGGATGGTGCTTCGGGAGCAAAGTCTCATGCTGCAGTCTGGAGTTAGTCAGGTATTTTGGTCGATG
>JAIECJ010000125.1 GCA_029068555.1 Lachnospiraceae bacterium | reverse complement strand
AAAAATTCAGTATTTATGGGAGGTTAAGCCTAAAATCATTAGCCTCGTTATAATTTTTTGCGGAATTTAGATTATAAGTAAGCTTGATTCCATTGGTGTTGTTTATTGGTATAGTGATGATATGCTGGATGAATTTATGAGACTTGAGTCTGTAGTTGCACAAATGAAGAGGAAGCAGAAGGAGGTAGAGACGGATCAGGCAAGGAAGTCGGAGAAACAGTCAATGAATTTGTGAACAAGATAATAGGCAAATCGTAGAATGTTTGCGGTGTAATTGTTTTGAGATTGATTCGTTTAAGGAATAATCATATAATGGATATGTGCCAATTTAGTGGTGTATATCCATTATATTTTTGAAAAAAGTAGTTGAAGTTTTGTTTGGGATGTGCTAGTCTAATTATAGATCGTAGGAAGGCATGGGTAATGCCCGAATCCAAATATTCCATTGGCGGGTAGGTAGTTGTGTTAAACGGCTGCCTATTTCAGTTATTGATGGAGGTGTCTTGTAAAATTTATTTGAAGCTTATTGGATTTGTATGATATTTTTGATAAAAAGGGTGAATCGTGGTTTTTCGAGCTGAAGATTCGCCCTTTTTCATGTGATTTATGTAATATCGATCTCAAAATCCTGCATAAGATGTCCAAAATTATTTATGATATGCTGAATGGTTTCGGGGTATTCATTTGTTGTATTTGCGAATAAGTGTAAGATATTAGGATACATGCTTTTTGCAATATGTGGAATTATTTGTAGTTATTTAGTGTTTTTGTTTATCTATCATATTTTTATTAGAGAACGATGAATTTTGATTTATGTTATTGAATAACTAAATAAGAAAAAAGGGGCAGATAATAATGAAAAAGAGATTATTGGCTGTTTTGGTAATGGTATTTGTTTTGATAATAGCAGGGTGTGGAAATTCAAACAGTGTAGAAGAACCCACTGGAGCTGATAGTCAAATGGTGGGAAATGCCGTACAGACAGATACAGAGGAAAAAGCAGCATCTGAAAACAGTGATGAAGGAAAAGATTTAGAAAATGAATCTGTAAAAAAATTGACAATGGAGGCTCTTTTGGAATTATATGAAAACGATGGCTTGACATTGAAGGTAGAAGAAGAAGGTCTGGAAGGGTTTCTTGCATACGGGAATATGGAACTGTTTTCCGAAATGGAAGATTCTTTGACAGGACTTTACATCTGCAGTCTTGTTTATCCGCATACGTCTGAGACCGGGATAACCAGCGACAGAAATTATGAACTGCAACTCTCTTACTGGCGTCCGGAGACGGCTAAGGAATATGGACATACTGAAAATGAGATTGACAATATTCGTCTGATGGAAAAAGAGTCTCAGGATGCAGTGTTGCTTTATGATGTAGATGAGCGGTTTACTCCCACAAAGGATTTGCAGGGATTTTTACAGCGGGATTATGGAATAAATCAATATCTAATCTGTGACCTGCCCAGCGGTTTTACATTAGGAGCGTTTCAGGCAGATATTGCATTTTATGATGGTTGGCTGCTGGAAGGAGAAGTGGAAGAACCGCCCCATGATGAAGGGATTTCAGGGGCATGGTCTTGTCCCGGCGGTATCGGCAGAGGAGAGAATGCTTCCCAGATTTTGAAATTTGAAAACGGGGTACTTATAGATGCCG
>JAIECJ010000124.1 GCA_029068555.1 Lachnospiraceae bacterium | reverse complement strand
GAGCATGAACGGGGTATTATTCTCCATGAAGCGGCGGCAAAGGCACTAAAGGCGGCGCAGATCGGCGGCAAGCTCCCCAACGTCCCCGCCCTGCAAGCAGAGTATGAAAAGCTGCAAGCGCAGAAAGAAAGCCTTTACGCCGATTATGGAAAGCTGAAAAAACAGGTACAGGAATATGATGTTATCAAACGGAACATAGACAGCATTTTACAGGCAGAGAAGCAGCCGGGACGGGAAAAGAAAACGGAACGCGGATAATGTGTCTTCTGGTGGAAAAGTTCATTTTCTTTTGTTATAATATCTTGAAAAGGAAGGAGTGCTGTGTGTTGTCGAGATTAGTAGTTATAGGTAATGGATTTGATTTAGCTCATGGATTGCATACAAAATATTCTGATTTTATGAAATATTTGATTTCTTATGAACAACAGCCTAAAGCAATTCAAGGTCGGTATCTTCGTCTTGATAGTGTTTCGACGCAAGACCAAGCAAGACACCGTTTCTATGACGCAATAAGTAAGTATATCCCCGAACAAGATTTATGGAGTTCTTTTGAAGAAGCATTAGGCTATTTAGACTATGAACAAATACAAGAAGATAATTCATGTTACTTCCTTAGTTATGGAGATGAAAACTGGCGTGATAGTGCCAATCACGACTTTCAATACATGATTGGTGAAAGTTTATCTTTTGCAGCAGATATTCCGTATTATTTCTTAGAATGGATTTCGCACATAAATACAAATGTGCCGCCTGTTGTGTCATCAAATGTACTCAGTAGAAACTGCTTGTTTCTGAACTTTAACTATACAGATACGTTAGAAAAAGTGTACGCTATCCCTGCTTCTAACATTTTATATATTCACGGTAATGCCTTGCGTGGAAACAATCTCATATTGGGGCATCATAACGCTATGCTTTTTCAAGGAAATGCAATTCCCGCATTTAATGCAGCAGAAGAACATGGTATCTATATGGAAGATATAGAGGAAGATTTTAGATTGCAAGAAGCGAAAGAAATTATAAAAGACTATTTTAGAAAAACATACAAAGATACTGCTTCAATTATTAGATATTATCAATCGTTTTTTAACTTGTTGGTGGCAGTTAATGAAGTATATATATTCGGTCATTCTCTTTCGGAAATAGATTTCGACTATTTTGCTGAAATTAAAAAGAATGTTCCACTAACTTGCCAATGGTATATCTCATACCATGACAATATGGCTAATGCGCAGAACCTCATTAGCAGACTGAATATACAAAACTTTCAACTTTTTCAATTTTAAGAAATAAAGCTAGCTAATTTGTAAGAAAGTGAGGAAAGCCTGTGCAAGCATACAAAATAGATAGAATAAATCTGATTACACATAAGTGTCAAAAAAAGAAAAACGTAAAGTCAGTACGATGTCGCTATTTAGCAAAGAGCCATATCGTTAATTGCAATGCTCAAAATCAAAATTTTATCTATGCTAATTTTCGTGGAGCTATATTTACGAAAGTAAAGTTTAATAATAGTACAATAAATGGTTGTGATTTTTGGGGAACCAGCTTTAAGGATTGCGATTTCAGTGGAGCAAAAATTTCAGATTGTGTATTCATGGCTTGTAAATTCAGCAATTGCAATTTTACTGGTACAATTATCAGCTACACAACGATAGTCAATACGTCATTAGCGGAATGTAAAAATATATCTCTCTTCAAAAGAACAGATATATATAAGAATTATCCAAAGTGCATTTTAACGGAAGAATTAAAGGCGGCTCTTGAAGTTCTCAAATCCGACAAAAATTTACGTACATATAAATTGCTGCACATCTCAGATAAAAAGTATAACGAGCTTAATCTGTTTTTGATTCAACAGCGGTTTACAGAGGAAGCGTTACCGTTACTTTTAATAAAATTAGCTAACCATTCAACGAGGAACATCACAACATATAAAAAATTAGAACAACAGTTGAAAAGTATGGAAACAAGCGGTATAATATAAATGCCCTGCCCCACACAATCGAGAGGTTGTGTTGCTAATAGGACTTAGTGATAAGTGAATGGGGGCTGTAATATGATAGCTAACATTCAAGGAGGTGTGTCTATGATTTCTGAATGGAGTACCGTTATTGGCTTTTTAAGTTTAGTAATCGTGAAAATTTTAGGCTTTATAGCCCCTCTTGATTGTTTGGGGTATTAAATGAAAAAAAGCCGGGACGCAGCAGCTATTACATAGCCACCGCGCCCCGGTTTTCTTATGGGTGTAGAGATTGGATTGTTACGCAATAGAACGACATTTTGAGGGGTAAAGGTATAAATCCCTTGCCGCCTTATTTTCCCGCCCGGAAAGCCGCATAAATCAAGGCTTATTTCGCCCCTATCGCGTCACATTCGCCCGCATTTTTCTCATGCGCTCGGCGGTCTGTCTGCGGGTGATACGCTTCCGGCAGTCCGGGCAGTAAATAGCCCGGTTAGAGCTGGACGCAAAGGGCGCACCGCACACACTACAACGGCGCATATCCTCCGTATGGTAAAGCTCGGCGTACAGCTCTTTATCTGCGGGCAGTACGGCGATACGGAACCATTTACAGAGCAATGAATAGGAAATAAGCTGCGGGCATACGCACTCGTCCCCGTCATCCAGCAAGATACAATTCCCATTATCGCAGTTACAGCACGTCCGGCGCACAAGGGCATTGACTTTCCGGCTTTGGGGCGGCGTGAGCCGCTTGATCTCGCTCATACCTCGTCGGCGGGGTAAAGGGCAAGCCC
>JAIECJ010000123.1 GCA_029068555.1 Lachnospiraceae bacterium | reverse complement strand
ATGGCGTATCCGAGACCGAAGCAGGTCAGGCATAAGCCAAGCACTGAAATCAATCCTTCAATCGTCAACATCCACTCAGCCCTCCTTTCCCAGATTCCTGCACGCAGGTTTCTATGTAATCGGAGGGTCACAGTCCCTCCGTAGAAGAACTAGCCGCCTACCGTTATGGCAGTACCCGTATACATATTTTATCAGAAAATGTCGGACGCTACAAGATAGTTTCCGGCTTTTTCTTTTTCCGCTTGCAATCAGGCGGAGGGAACGAAACGACTACTTTTCGGGAACGAAAGGCAGAAAGCATTTTGAAAAAATGTAAAATCACCCCTAAAGTTTTTCGCCTTTCGTCCGATATGCCCACCCGCATATTCCCTTTCCAAGTAATTTCCCTTATCAGGCCGCCCGGCCTGCCTAGGAAAAAGCAGACCGCCGCATATGGCGGATGAAGGCCATAGTGCGGCGGTTAACTTTTGTGTATTTCTTCATTCTTTACCCAAACGTGCGCTTAATCTCATCACGTTCCCTTTGCGTTTCTACCCAATTCTCCACATAACCGCAATCACAGCAGACATAACGGATGACCGGGATTTTCTTAATCAATGTAAAAGTTGAGGTATAAATATTGTTTCCGCTGGCATGGCGGTTTTGGTTATCAGGAACACGGACAATATTTTGTGAGCTGCATTTCGGACAGCGTTTTGTATTTTTCATGGTACTATATCCTCCTTGTGATAAGCGGTAAACTTAGAACTTCAACTATAACAATACAGAGCAAACCCCATATGCCCACGGGCCACATACCGATAAGCCCTGCAACGGGCAGCATGATAAGCGGCACGATATATTTTCGCGGATGATGCCACAAATCACTTTCAATCTTCCAGTTACGGATAGGGTGAAACCACTCCAACAGAACAGACAAGATTGCACTCTGCAGCGCAATCAGCACTGCAATCATGATCTCCATGCCGCCCACACCGCCATGCTGAATCTGCCAGGCAGCCAGATACACGCTGCTTACCGCCATATTGACAGAGAAGATGAAAAAACTGTAGCGGGTACAAAAGCGCCCTGCCTGTCCGGGCAGTACCCGGACTGCCTGCCCCAACCCGGGATCACTGGACAGCAATATGCAGATTGGGGTGTTCAGGCAAAAAATGGCAAAACCCAGCGGCATCACATTCAGTCCTTCAAACTGCCCCGATATCATCGGCAGAATGCCGCCAACCATACACAGCCCGGCAGTGTTCATAAGATAATTCTTATTCGTTACCAAATATCGCAACAGGTACAGAAGTACGCTCCCTGTCCCTTTGGTGCGCCGGGTAAGAAGTTTTGCGGATGCCGGACGGTAAAATGCATAAGCGTCTGTCATCAGCAGTCTCAAAAGTGAGAGGAACAGGCTTGCAAACACAATCAATGCGAAAACCATAACCTCCTGCACAAAGAATATAGACAGGAGCATTCCCGCACACCATAAGACTGCAAAGGGCATCAGCTTCTTTTTCTTTGTCATGGTGTACCATGCCGCAGCCATGAAACATCCGTTACAGGCACAGAGCAGTGCCACAGCTATCTGCAACACGCTCCACTCATGCACGACAAAAAATAAAGCCAGCACCGGAAATGTTTTTGTAATCATCGTATATCCGGCAAATGCCAGCACAATCGAGAAGGTCATTCCCCTGTTTGCAAATGGCAGCATAAACAGCCCGGCCATGCGATCCGCATTCCCCGAGGAATGAAGTGCCTGCCACATGATGCCCGCCGCCAAAGCCGTAGCTGTCAGGAAAAGGACAGAGGACGCAATCTCCATGCTGATGCCTGCAGTATGGATGGCAAGGAACAATATAAGGCAGGCGGCAAGGCTTTTTATGACGCGCTCATACTTTGCGCCGAATAGCTGCTTTGATAAGGCTTTCAGTATATTCATTCTTTCAGTGCCTCCCGGATTTTTCCTGCTTCAATCCCCTGTCCTGCAAAGCACTTTTTAATCTGCCCCTGCTCCAGTACTAGCACCCGGTCAGAAGTCAGACAGATACTTTCAAGGATGTGTGACGAAAAAAGGACTGTTCCGTACTGCCGGTAGCTGTCTATCTGCTGGTACAGGTATTCGGTGCTCTGGAAATCAAGCCCGTTCACAGGCTCATCCAGCATGAGCAGCTTTGGCTTCAGGGCAAATGCGGTGATCAGGTAAGCCTTTTTCAGGTTTCCCATTGACAGTTCTTTCAGCAGGACATCCGTGTATTCCTCAAAATGAAAGCCGCGCACCAGTTCTTCTATACCAGACATTTTTTTACCATAGGAGGCTCCCACATAGGAAATATAATCACGGAATGTAAAAAACTGGAATGAGTGGTCTTCGGCAAAGACAATATACCGTTCTTTCTTAAATCCCCTGTCACGGAACATGAGTGGCTTATCCTGCCACAGGGCGGTTTCAGCCCGGAAACTGTCAAGCAGCCCGGAAAGCGTTTTTATAAAGGTCGTCTTGCCCGCCCCGTTCAAGCCGATCAGCCCGACAACCTCATTTCTTTTAAGCTCCAAAGAAAACTTTTCAAGGACAGGTCTGCCTTTTGTGTACCAGACATTTAAATCTTTCAGAACGAGAAGTTCCCCGTTACCCATTGTATTACTGGTCATTATCTTTGTCTTTCTCCTTTTTCTGTATTGAATAGGCAGACCACAGGAATACAATGCCAAGCACCGCATATAGGGCGGCAAAGGAAATATTGGCCTTCACAACACTGACAACCGCCGCAGCCAGCCAAACGATACCAAAAATTAAACGAAAATAAAAATAACGCATAAGATAACCTCCATTCAAATTGATGTATAAGTTTACGGCTACAGTTATAGAATACTACCTAAATAGCGTTCATGCCGCTTTGTCCATAATCGGTTGTTTTTTGTCCATGAAACATCAATATAAGATATCGTCTGTTCCCAAGAGTGCAAAAAGCAGCAGAGCAGCTAAAAGCTACTATTTTATCTCGGCTTTCCTGAAAACAAGGTGTGTTGCCACCAGCGAAATAACTATCACCACTGCTGCAAACACCGCCGACAATGCAAGCGTCCTGTTATCGCTCGTCTGTGCAAGGCTAAAACAGGTCAGCCTGAAAACGCTCTTGCTGATGAAATTTCTAAGAATATTGCAGGACACAAAGCTGAAAATAACCGTTACTGCTATTCCCGATGTTACTTTTTTGAGGGCAAAAACAATAAACATAACGATACAGATGTTGGCACATATCTGTAGCATGACTACCAGCATCCAGACAAAGTCTGTAATAGAAAATATACTGCTGTCAAACCTATATTTCACATCAAATCCGAGGACTGTTGCAAAAATATAGGTCAAATGAAGCAGCACAGCCATAATAACGGTCGTAATAGTCCTTGCCATGAATACTGAAAAACGGCTGTATCCTACTTTTATTTCATTATGTATCGTCCGGTTTTGAAAATCATTTCCTGCAAACCATGCTGCAACAAGTGAAATGAGAAACATAAAAGATGTATCGCAAACCGATAAAGAAAACACCTTTGCCGTATCCATATATTCGGGGAGTTTAAGCAATCCGAGGAAAAATCCTGCTGCTGCAAGAACAGCTGCCGCAAGATACATTATGATGAATCTTTTCGCTTTATATTTTTCGATCTTTAGCTGATTATGCATTGCTGTCACCTCCCGTAATGCCAAGAAAGTATTCTTCAAGGCTTTGCTCCGTAACTGAAAATTCCTTAGTGACAATATGATTCTCCATGAGAAGCTTTGCTATGCCCTCTGCCCTGTCGGTATACGAGAACAGATGCAGTGTCTCATCATCAATGGCAGTATATTCCGCATCATGAAACTCCTTCTCAATGACGGTTATGCATTTCTGCAGCTCGGATGTCTTTATCTTTATGTATTGGCGGCATTTTTCGTCAAGCTCATCATGGGTGAGCGACTCGATTATCTTCCCCTTGTGGATAATATAATAATCAGTGGCAAGCAGATAAAGCTCGTTAAGGATATGGCTTGACAAAAACAGCGTCATATCATTTTCCTCATTCAGCTTTTTAAGCAGGCTTCGCAGTTCAGATATGTTTTTCGGGTCAAGTCCGTTTATCGGCTCATCAAGGATAAGCAGCCTCGGCCTGCTTTTTCGGTAGATTGATTATACCTTTACTGCTTCAAAAGATAATGTGACAACAGCGCGGAATGTATGATTGCTGTACTCTGTTTCAATAATTCCGTCATAGCGTTCAGCAGTGGTTCGGACGCTTTGAAGTCCCCAACCGTGCAAGGTTTTATCTGCTTTGGAGGTCTGCAAATCTCCATCAGCTACAGCAGGCGTGGCTTTACACCCATTTTCCACCTTGATAATGAGCATTTCATTGATACGGCGGATGGTCAGATTTATAAAACGCAGATTTCCCTCTGCGGTTTCTACGGCTTCAAGGGCATTATCCAGCAGGTTCCCTAAAATTGCCACCAGGTCAACACTGCGGATATTCGTATGCTGCGGATATTCAATATTACAGTTCACCTGTATTTCCCGTGAAGCAGCAAGGGCAATTTTACTATTGATCAGATAATCCACCGCTTCATCCCCTACCCATACAGGCTGCGTGACTGCTTCTATCGGTAAGCGCAGCCCTTCCAGATACCGGACAGCCTCCGCCGTCCTGTCTTTTTCCAGGTAACGGTGCAGCGCCTCGATGTGGTTGTGAAAATCATGGAACAGTCTTGCATTGGCAGCATAGGTATTTTTCATCAGCTGATAATCCCGCATCAGCAATGCATTTTTTTCTTTTTCCAGGTGCGCTATTTTTTTCTCCATCTCATATTGGCGGGTGAGATAAAAAAACAGAACTGCCACAAGGATCAGCATGGAAAAAATGATCCACGTTGTCATCTGTTCATCATCTATGGTTATGATGCTCTGCCCGGATAAAAAGATTACCCCGAATAAACCTGCGACAGCAACCGCAGATATGACTCTGTTTCTTCCCTCCCTGGCTTTGACAGCAAGAAAAGCAATGCCAAGCATAAGCGCCCGGACAATCCAGACTGCCGCCATATACTCAGGCGTATTTCTGTCAGGAAAAACCTCTGACCGGAATATGATCCCCAAGCTGGCAGATAGCAAAAATTCCCAAAGAGCTACCGTTATCTCATAAAAGAAAGTAAGAAAAAGAGGCATCCGCAATTCAGTGTTGAACAGATGCCGGATAATCAGCATCATGATAATAATCTCGGCACCGGTAATATATATTTGAGGGACAGGCAGACAATACAACGAGGTAATACAAACAGCCGCACAAGCAGAAAGAACACCCGCCTTTTTCCTGTCACCGGCTAACTTTAACACTGACATAACAAGGTATATGCCGAAAAACACCCGCAGCCCGTTTGTGAAAAGAAATGAAGTTATCTGATACCAGCCCATCATATGTGTGTCCCCCAAAACCTGTTGATCTCCTGCTTGACCGCCTGTAAATGTGAGCGGCTGATCGGCAGTGCCTCACCATTTTTAAGGAATGCCATTCCGTCAGCCACTTTCATAATCTGTATGATATTTACGATATAGCCCCTGTCTATAAAAAGAAACTCCGGCGCAGCAAGCTCATCAAAAACCTGCTGCAGACTTTTCCTGACTTTTGACGTTCCCGCATTTGAGTGTATTGCTGAATTTTTACCACCGTCACGCTGGATATAGAAAATATCCTTGTATGGTATCTTCTCCATCCGTCCTGCCGCCTGGATAATGTATTCTTTGCCCACTTCCAGTTCGATCAGTCTTGCCGCGTCCTCCACGGCAGTTTTCAGCCTTTTCTCAAGATCATTTTTCGGCACATAGCGGAAAATCGAAAGTTCAAATGCGTCAATCGCATATTCCATATGCGAGGTTATGAAAATGACCTTAATATTCGGCAGAAACGGCTTTATCTTTTTGGAAAGTTCCATGCCTGTGACACCGGGCATTTCAATATCCAG
>JAIECJ010000122.1 GCA_029068555.1 Lachnospiraceae bacterium | reverse complement strand
TAGGTGACAAAATTCGAGAGCTTGAAATTTGCGTTGCCAATGCTTAGGAAAAGCAGATGTTTTGTTTGTCTAACGAAATCGAGAAATTCCAGCTTATATGTGAGTAGAGCGTTTATCCGATTTTTCCTTAGCTGTATAAAAGACATGGTGCTAGCAACATGTATAAAGGGTGAATAAGGAGAAATCAACGGTTGGTTGATATTTGTTACGCTTTGGCATTCTTGAAAGCCTTATTCTGTACTAAAGCGTGTTTGAAAAATCATTCCTGCCATCTATATAACGACGCGTATGCGTCATATTCACCACTTTGCGTGATATTTGCAATTTTCCTTTACCAAAGGGTTGCAGGAGCTGTGTAACTGGCTTGCAAAATATAACTGTACTGACGTTTGCATGAAATCTACCGGTAAGTATTGGATCCCTGTTTTCAATATCCTAGAGCGTGTTTGAAAAATCATTCCTGCCATCTTTACGCCCCACTTTGCGTGATATTTGCGCCAAATTCAGGTTACATAGCCCGTTATGCACCCTTCATTTGGCACAAATCTACCACAAACTGTGACGCACATCTGGCAGAAAGCATTTTTCAAACACGCTCTAGAGATGAACAACATTTGGGTCACTCTTTCCCACCCCAAATATACCAAGCCTCAAAAAGGTAATAAGACTGATCGCAAGCTTTACAACCAGATATTGGTAATCCGTTGGATATTCTATAAGTTTCTCTAAGCAGGAGCCTTCTCCCAGAAACAAATCACCATCTTATCGTTTGTGAAGTGGATGATAAGATTGTGGCATCCTGCGTATGTGTGATTATTCCAAATCTTACAAGAAATGTACGCCCATATGCATTTGTTGAAAATGTGGTAACACACGGCAACTGTCGAAAAAAGGGGTATGCTACGGATTGTCTGGATTTGGCAAAGCAGATTGCTAAAGATAACAATTGTTATAAGATACTGCTGCTTACTGGTTCTAAGGAAGAAAGTACGTTAAACTTTTATCGAAATGCTGGGTATAACAGTTCGGACAAGACAGCATTTATACAGTGGATTGATATGTAAAATATGGAGAAAGATTATGATATATGAATTAGCTAAAACAGAGGATTTAAAGACCGTTTATGATGTGGTACAGCATACTATAAAAACAGTTTATCCGAAATACTACCCAATAGAAGTGGTGGATTTTTTTTGTGAGCTTCACAGTATGGAAGCGATAGCAAAGGATATTGAAAAGGGTTTTGTAAGCATACAAAAAATAGATGAAAATATTGTTGCAACAGGTTGTTTTGTGGATAATCATATCACAAGAGTTTATGTGTTGCCGGAATGTCAGAAAAAGGGTTACGGTACATTTATTATGAAAACGATAGAGGCTCAGATTGGCGAAAAATATGATAAGGCATATTTGGATGCCTCCCTGCCGGCAGCAGCACTTTATGAGAAATTAGGATTTTCGACTATAAAGCATGAACGTTATCCTGTGGAAAATGGAGTGATACTTGCCTATGAGATTATGGAAAAAGAAGTGCATCAAGTTTCTGCTGGAATAAATTATGATGGTAGAAAATTTGTTCCTAAAATGAATTCGGAAAATGGAGAAGTTAGCGAGCAAACTGTATTTTTATATCATCAGAATGGATGTCTTTTGTGGGCGGAATATAGTGGCGGAGATATATTAAAAGGTTCTTTGATAGGGTCTGTTTCTGATAACGGAGAACTGGATTTTGTGTATCATCATATGAATCGGGATATAGAGGTAAAGACTGGTAAATGCCATAGTGTGCCTACTGTGCTGAAAAATGGGAAAATAGAGTTGTCAGAACAATGGGAATGGACAAGCGGAGATTTCTCTAAGGGAGAGTCGTTACTGGTAGAGGTGTAGGATGAAAGAAAAGTATGAATATAAAAAAGCAACCATAAAAGATATTGATGAATTGGTACGGACAAGAATTATCGTCCTTCGTGCAGCTAACAAACTGTCAGATGATGTGGATATGTCATTTGTGGAGAAAGAATCCTATGAGTATTATAAGCGTGCATTAGAAACTGGTGAACATATTGCATATCTGGTGTATGATAACGGAGCATTTGTCGGTGCAGGTGGTGTCAGTTTCTATCAGGTAATGCCGACATATCATAATCCAAGTGGTAAAAAGGCGTATATTATGAATATGTATACTGCACCGGAATATAGAAGACAGGGAATTGCAATTTACACATTGGATTTACTGGTAAATGATGTGAGGGAACAGTGCGTGTCACAGATTGCGTTAGAGGCAACGGATATGGGAAGACCATTATATGAAAGATATGGATTTGTAAAAGCGGAAGATGAAATGGAGCTGATACAGTGAGTAGAAAACTGACCGATTTACAACCATGGGAATGCTTGATGAAGCGGATTGTATGGAAACAATTAGGAGATATTCCTGATAAGAAGATACTTGATTTTGGCAGCGGTATTGGCGTGACTGCAAACTATCTGGCAGAACATAATGATGTAACAGCAATTGAACCGGATGAAGGTAGCATAAAAAAGAATATGGTCTGGAGCCGGTATTTATGCCAAATGCTTTGAAAGGTATTGAATATCTGCAGGTTTATCCGGAAGCAAGGGCGAAAGACTTAAAAGATGCATTTTTGGATGATTCTATTGCAGGGATTATTTGTGCCATCGGTGGTGATGATACATA
>JAIECJ010000121.1 GCA_029068555.1 Lachnospiraceae bacterium | reverse complement strand
GCTCCTGTTGCTCCCGTCGCTCCATCGGCTCCCGTCGCTCCTGTTGCTCCCGTCGCTCCATCGGCTCCCGTCGCTCCTGTGGCTCCGGTCGGTCCAGTCGGACCTTCATCTCCTGGGCAGCCCTTCGGTCCCTGGATCCCGATTGGTCCAGTCACACCCTGAATACCCTGCGGACCAGTAACACCCTGCGGCCCCATAGAACCAGTGGCTCCGGTCGGACCCGTTGGTCCCGGAATCCCTCTTGGTCCCTGCGGCCCCATATCGCCCTGCGGACCCATCGGTCCTACCGGTCCAACTGGTCCCGCAGGTCCCTGTGGCCCCATATCGCCCTTAGGTCCTTCACAGCCCGGATCCCCTTTGGGTCCGATATCACCGCGAACACCCTGAATACCCTGAATGCCCTGCGGACCGGCATAGCCTCTGGGACCGGCATAGCCCCTTGGACCAGTGTTTCCAGTAGGTCCTACCGGACCAGTATTTCCTCTGGGACCGCGCGCGCCAGGTGCGCCAGGTATCCCCTGCGGACCCATAGGTCCTGGGTCGCCCCGGTCTCCCTTAGGGCCAGGACAGCCAGTATCACCTTTTACCCCCTGCGGTCCCATAGGCCCCTGATCCCCCTTAGGTCCCGCGGGTCCGCGTTCACAGCAATGAGGATTACACGGATTCTGACAACAGTTACATGAGTTACTTTGATTCATCAAAACACATCCTTCCTAAGTATTTTCTGAAAGGCACTTGAAAAGTACCCTTTTCTACAAATATTTTATGTAATACGAGATAATGTGTTACATTTTGTCGAAAAAGATATTTTACAGGCTGTCAAAATACTGTTTGTTATAAAGATATGCCTTGGAATAAGGCTTACAGGCTCCAGCTCTCTCATTGTATTCTTTTGCCTTCTGCCTGTCTCCCAACCTGTCGTAACATACACACAGCTGCAAAAGAGGAACATAGTCATAGCAGTCCGGCAGCATAAACCCGCCGGCGTATTCATTTTTCGGTGTATTCAGCGCGGTTTCATACCAATAAATCGCATTGTGAAAACTTCCGTGTTCCAGAAAATACTTCCCAATCTCACAACACAATTCCGCTCTTGGCAGGTCAAAACTCATGCTGCGCAAAAGAGTAGTCAGCGCGGCCTGTTCCTGCCCCAGCTGCGCATAACAGCCGGCACAGATCGAACATGCCTCAATTTTATTTTCAATCCATCCCTCATTTGAGAGCAGAAACTGCTCCAGCACAGAAACAGCATCTTCATACTGCCTGTGATAATACAGCTCCCGCCCATAATAGTACTGCTGCCGCGGTTCCAAAGGCTTTCCGTCCGCAATCATCTTCTGGTATATTTTCAGATTCCGGTCAGGGTTTCCGGCGCTTAATTTCCTGTGACTGACCGCAATGTCTGAGTAGATGATTTTGCCGCTTGGCGGAATCACTTCATGAACTGCACCAATCCAGCGGTACTGCGAGCAGTTCCTGATCCATCTTTCCCTGAAATAAGAAAAAGAAGGCTTCCCCGCTTCATCAAATGAAGTGTTGTATTTCATCATTACAATATCTACATCCGGCGAAAGAGACTGCTTTAACTGCAAAAATTTGTCCCGCTCCGCCTCCTCCAGAATATCATCGGCATCCATCCACATACAGTAGTCCATGGCCGCCCTGGAAAAAGACTCATTTCGGGCATCCGAAAAATCATCCTTCCATGGGTGCGTAAAGACCTTCGATGTATAGCCGGACACGATTTCCACTGTACGGTCCGTTGAGCCAGTATCTATGATTATCATTTCATCCACGAGTCCTGCCACACTGTCGAGACAGCGTGCAATATGCATTTCCTCGTTTTTCACAATCATGCAAAGGCTTATAGTCGGCATAGTTTCCTCTCCCCTTTTATTTATTGTCTGTAAAGTTTTTGTATGCTCAGATTCATATTGATTTTGGAAGCGGCGGCTGATGAATGCCATGCAAAAAACAGCGTGGTACCGGCTGGTATCTCTACAATAAAATATCTTGACAGCACCAGCAGTTCCTTTCGCCTTGCCGCCTCCGCATATGAGCCATACATGGTCTGCCTGCTGTCATTCAGTATCGGTGTCAGCTTTATGAACCCATGTCGTTTCATCACTGTGGAAATATAATAACTGATGACATAGTATCCCGGCGTCAGTGCGACGGAACAGTTATTGCAAAGGACAATATTCTGCGTTACATCTGGTATCTCGATTTTGAGCGGCAGGCTGGCACTGTCCGGCACTATCAGCTCCTGCCCCGAAAACGATGCAAAAATACTGTTTTGCGGATAGCCGGGCGGTCCCGCCGGCCCGCGTGCGCCAGGGTCTCCCCGTGGTCCCTGCGGTCCAGTGGCGCCCTGTGGCCCCTGCGGTCCAGTCACTCCCTGCGGCCCAGTCTCGCCGCGCTCGCCGGGACAGCCTGGAGGACCGGGCTCCCCCCGTGGTCCCATTGGTCCCATCTCGCCGCGCTCCCCCCGTGGTCCCTGCGCTCCCATCCCGCAGCATTCTCCCCTTGGGTTCATTGTTTCTCTCTCTCCGCACTCTCCTCTTGAATCTGCCCCTATCTCTCTACACTCTCCTCTTGCTCTCATGACCTCCATTCCTCCACACGCTCCTCCTGGTTCCATCGAGCCCAGTCCTCCAAGATCCTCTCCCGATTCTGTTGTCCCCAACGCTCTGCACTCAGCAGAAATGCCGCACTTCTTGGATTCATGACGGCAGGAAGCATTATATTCCTCAGATTCCGAAGTATCTGTATATGATGTAGAATCTGGTATGGCAGTGTTCGTCTCATATATAAAATCACGGGAACGCCGTGCTGCGCTTTGGTCTCCGTTCCTGTTTGGAGCCCGCATGCCAAACAGATTCGGCGGCTGAAACATCCAGTTCATATTAAAGTTATTCAATTGAAACCACCTCATTCATATTTGATATTTAGAAGTTTTTTGGCACAAATTCCCACAAACTGTGACACACATCTGGCAGAAAGCACTTTTTAAACGCGCTCTAATATAATTATATGCATGGAGAAAAATTTTGTTTTTACTCGAAAAAAGACACCTCCCTGAAATTTTCTTTCAGAAAGATGTCCTAATTTTATTATCAGATGCCTATCTCAATCCACCGCGCGCAGCCGCTCTACGATACGCTGCTGCAACGCTCTAGCTCTACAACAGACGCAGCTGCTCATACTTTTGCGGAAGCTCCTGCAAATAGTCAAAGCAGGCGCCCACATCATACACAATGCCGTTTCGCCTGCACGTTTCCTGTAACAGTGCCATCAGCTCCCGATTCTGGTCGCTTGGCAGTTCGTATGCATGTCCATATTTTTGGCGATACCGTTCTTTCATTCCCGGAAAGGTGTAGTCCTGTAATTATTCATTTATATAACCTTTGTTGTTTATTTTGACCATCTCATATTTTCGAAACACCCTTATATTTTCTTTCGCCATTTCGACGATAAATTTTACTTCTCTATCCGAGCATTTCGAGAGAAGCTCATTCAGCTCCTCCTTATATACATGGTCTGCTTTGTCAACATAGTCACACAATATCGCATCACTCGATATTTCCAATTCATTAATAATTCTAATCAGTATCTCTACACTTGGAATTGTATTGCCTGTCTCTATATGAGATATATGCGCAACAGAACAGTCCACCATTTCCGCTAACTGTTCCTGCGATATTTTTTTCTTTCTCCGCTCATATCTTAGTCTTTTTCCCAAATCACTATAGTCCATTATTTTTTCCTTTCTAAAGTTATAGGAAACGCAAATAATATTTGCGTTTCCCCGCGCCGACCGCATGCAGCATAATTCCTTATGCGGTCGTGTGCATCCATTATAGTAAACGGCAAATCTTTACGCTGCGCTTACGTTTCCCGACCTGTGCACTCGAAAAAACGCTGTGCAGGCTGCCGACCAGAAATGGTAACAAAGTGACCAGCCTGAAATATGGTTGTACGACAAACAAGCAGATCTATATCTGCTTCTTGAAAAGATATTGTGATATGAGTGTCTAATAATTAAATTCAGTTGAATCTATTACTTCCCATGTTTTATCAGAAATCTTAAATGCCAGTTCGTCAATTCTCTCTACAGGCACATAGAGAATACCTGTAATCAGTTCCTCATAAAACTTGGCTATCAGCGGCATTGCATCCCCATCCTCAAACTTGAGAAGGGCTTTGCCAAGTGCAGCTATTATAAATGGCGGATAACCTATCGCTTTGCAAATCTCCTTCATATCTTTTGATTTCGTTGCTTTCGTTGCGGTATCATGTGCAATGATTCTTGCCTTTTCCCATCCGCTGCTGAGGTTATCCGCCATAGCCTTCATAAATGCGCTATGTTTCAGACCGGCTAAATAAGCTGCTCTAAAGGCTATCGCATCCGGATAACAGATACATGGTATCCGTTTACAGATGCCATTCCCCGATGCCTTGGCAAACTGTTTGCGCCAGTCATCAAACAACTTATGTAAATCTGTATGCTGCCAGGACTGAATCGGACAGCAAGTGTAATCGGGAGCGCTATCATACTCAGCTGCTTTCTCGGGCAGCATTGCTACTTGCTTGACTATGAAATTTTGTTTTTGATAAATTATTTTACCATAGGGTCTCCAATCATTCGGTTCAACTTTCATTATATGTCCTCCGTAAAAAATATAAATGCCTTCTTAATTGCTATCGGCATAATATGAAAAAATATTTAGTCTGCGCCTCTCTATATAACAAAATGTTTCCGCAGATAGTATTCGTCCAAAAGCCTTTCCTCCATCATTTTTTCAGCTGTACTATTTCAAATCTCCTTAGAGCGTGTTTGAAAAATCATTCCTGCCATCTATATAACGACGCGTATGCGTCGTATTCACCACTTTGCGTGATATTTGCACCAAATTCAGTCACTGTAAGGCATTGCCCTTTATGCCTTTGACCCCTACGCCTCCTTCATTTGGCACAAATCTCCCACAAACTGTGACGCACATCTGGCGGAAAGCATTTTTCAAACACGCTCTAGGTAAATACAAAAGAACTACATGTAAAGACATTTTTGGGGTGGATTTTGGGATATAATTAAAAAACAGAAAAGATATGAGAACTTCCCGCATAGAATGAGATACAAAATCATGGAAGCATATAGCCATCTTTGGTGTTGCCTTTGCTATTTCTTTTTACAAGAAGTTCGATAAAGTCTCTGGCAAGTTCTATATCGGACTGATTGCATAAACGTAATTTGTCCAAAATATCCTGTGGGATATTATATGCGTGCATTGCTCCAAGTAAGAGATAATCGGGTGTCACATCAAGACATCTGCAAATACCGATAAAGGTATCCAGACTTGGCTTCTGCCTTCCATTCTCTATGGAGGACACATGATTGTTTGATATTTCAAGAGCTTCCGCTAACTCTGCCTGTTTTATTTTCAATTCCTTACGACGTACCTTTATACGAGTTCCCATTTCTTTATACTGAAGTTCCATATGAATCACCTTCTTTCCTCTTGTATCTTATCAATAGAAATAGCAAAAATAAAGAATGCAATACAGAAATATTCTGCAACAAATAGTATATATTAAACTTACTGCACAATGTTTTCTGTATCACATATATTTTAAGCACAAATAATATTATTTTATCTAAAATTATCACGAATGGGTTAGAGCGTGTTAAGGACAGAGAAATTTCCCTTTTTTCATGACCGCAAGCTGATCGCAGGTCGCTGCCAGATCCTCCACCACATGGGTCGAAAACAAAACGGTACGTCCTTCTGAAAAATCAACCAGCAGATTTCTGATACGGATACGTTCTTCAGGGTCTAATCCGGTTGTTGGTTCATCGACAATTAAAAATTCCGGCTCATTTAAAAGTGCCTGAACAAGCCCGACTCTCCGTTTCATACCGCCTGATAATTGTTTCATCTTCTTTCTGCGATGCTCTGACAGGTTTGTCTTTTCAAGATAGCAGCTGATACGTTCTTTATATGTCTGTCTGGCTATGCCAGATAAGCTCCCCATATATTCCAGACATTCCTGTACTGTCAGACTTGGATACAAGTCAATCTCCTGCGGCAGATATCCTATCTTTCTCTGTATTTTTTCAAATTTCCTCTCGCTATAGCGCATTCCATCTAAGGTAACGGTTCCGCTGGTTGGTGATAAAACAGTTGTAAGCACCCGCATCAACGTTGTTTTTCCTGCCCCGTTTTCCCCCAACAGTCCAAAAATTCCCTTTGGAATTTCCAAATCAACATGATTGACTGCTGTTACTTTATTCTTAAATGTTACTGTTAAATCCTCTATCTTAATTCCCATAATCTTAACCTCTTTTCTCAATGATTTCAGGCAATACTGCCACTGTTATTATTCCAATACAAACACAAACAATTTTTCCGCATATCCAGCTAAAACCGCTGCTATTTCCTACATTTCTAAATGTATAAGAAAACAGGTTCCATGCTCCCAGATATCTGTCACCGACAGAGGAATTTGTAATCAGACACAGCAGCAGGCAGCCGCTGATTCCCAGCCACATATTCCGGGACAGACAGGAAAGCAAATTTGATAATAGCCCCCAGAAGACAAGCGTGACAGCGATAGCGGCAAAATATACAAGGAACTGGCATATTTCGTTTTTTGAGCCGTTTTGCCCTATTCCGGCTTTTCCGGGATTTTGAACTATATAAAACAATCCATATCCAGTGACTGCGACAGATAACAGAAATATTTCCTGTATCACAATCCTTCTGTATATAGAATACATTCTCTTTTTCATGGGGTACAGCCGCTGTATTTCAGACCGCTTGCCGGTAATCTCCTGTGTATAGGTATCTGCACAAAATGAGGCGGCAAGTATCGCCATAGGCGCCTCTAATGCAATCCCTATTTCATCAGAGTAAGTCACTCCCCTGACAAGGCTCAATATCACAACAAAAAACACCGCATAGGAAATTTTATAAAACGGAAGGGAGATTTTTATTTCATGCATCAATATACCCGCCTCCTTTTCCATATCTGCACCGAAATAAAGATTATGCATATGGCGGCCAGGATCAGAAAACTTTGGTTCAGCAATGCCATTGGCGGGGGAGCAGTATCAAAAAATGTTCCCGGAAACCGCACCATAATCGCTAGCGGCCTGCCATAATAGCCATACACGCCCTCTGCGTTCCTGCTTCCCATATTGGAATACACGATGTACAGAAACAAAAACGGCACTGCGGGCAGCGGGCTTTTCAATAACAGTGAAATCAAACTATAGACGCTTACAATCATCAGCATATTCGGGAGAATATACAGACAAGTCGCCGACAGAAAATCCGTAAATCTCACTTCAAAGCCCTGATTCTTTGTCAATAAGGAACATAAAATCCAGAAACTCAAGTTTAAGGCTGACAGTGCAATCAGACAGACGGTAAAACCGCCGCCAACCTTCCCTAACAGATAGTTTCCTGCACTGACAGGCTTAGTATGAAGAAGCTCATAGGTCTGCTTCCTTGTATCCTGCATATACAAAACAGATAATAAAACGGTTGCAAAAAATCCCATAAACAGTCCTGCAAAGTCAGCAAATTTTCTCGAAAAATAAAACGAGAACGTCTTATTTTCCAGTTTCCCTGCAATATACGAATTGATTTCTTCACGTGTTCCTTTGCGGCAGGCTGTATTCGCATAAATGTAATATGCTCCATAGAAGCTATATTTTTCCAAATACTCACAGGCTGTCATAATATCCATTTCTCTTATTTTATTAATCACATCTTGTGCCTTGGCATTGTCCATCTCAAATTCGGAGATCAGGTCTTTGCGTATCTGCTCCTCCCATATCTTCCGCCTTAGCCCTTCCTCCGTCGGCACATACCCCTCATAAACATCCCCGTCACGAAAGGTTTCCGGATAATCATTCACAATGCTTTCCCCTTCCGCAAGGTAATGGATATGCAGATAGGGCGTTACATTTTGAAATACCATGAAAGCAACCATAGCGGTACCTATCCAGAGCAGCGGTTTTTTGATATAATTCCTTACCTCTCTTTTTAAAATCAGCCACATAATTCTGTCTCCTTATTCTTCATGATTCCATAATAAAAGAGAAATCACAACAAAAAGACAACGAAAAGAAAAACGCCGGATTCCTTACGCAATCCGACGGAATATTGCTGTTACCACAGCCCCTCCCTGTTCATCGTTTCCCAAAACTAACTTTCCCCCATGCTTTTCACAATACAGCCTGCTGACATACATTCCGATTCCTGCATGCTTCAGGCTGTCTTTCACATTCTGCCCATAAAACGCTTCCGTAATTTTTTCTGCGTCTTCCCGAAAGCCATCGCCGTCATCCCTGACACAGACACTTAATTCAGAATATCCTGTCTTTACCATAATTACGATTTGCTGTTTCCCATAACGAAGGGCATTTGACAGCAGATTTTCCGTTACCTCCAAAATAATTTCCTTATCTCCGCAAAATACTTCCTTTGATTCTGGCACCTGTAGCATACATTGTTTCCCATACTCTTTTTCCAAAATGGCAAGCTCTGCCCGGATATCTTCCTCCAGCTGCCAGGCAGAAATATTCTCCGAAGCCAGTTTCCGGTTTTCTAAGCTGCTCATTTTTCGCATTGCTTCCACAAAAGCATCCATACGTCTAATCTGACGTCCGCTTTCTGACAGCATTTCCATTGCCTGTGCTATATCTATATCCGCACTTGGCAGATACTCCATCAGCATTTCCTGATACCCTTTCAAAACGGACAATGGAGCGCGTATATCGTGCGCAATAGCTGCCCGCAGCATCTTTTCTTCCTCAATCATCCTCCACAAGAGCTGATTACTTCTGGCAAGCTGCCCTCTCATCCGGTCAAACTCCTTGCAAAGTACGCCCATCTCGTCCATATTCTCATAGGCAATGTCAAAATCCAGCTGATTCTCAGCAATCTTTCTCGATGCTCCCGCCAATTCTTCAATCGGCTTTTTCAGCTTGTTCCGGTAAAAGAGGAAAACTGCCGCACAGCTTCCTGCCATAGACAATATCAGCACAGCATAAGTCTGTAAAAAATCACAAAGCTCTGAAACAAAATGGTCTGACTGTGTCATCTCATAAGCGACTGGTCTTGGAATGTCCGATACAGAATAAGGTTCTTCCCTTTCCACTGCTTTAAAATATGCTTCCTCATCCACGTAATTCCACCAGATCTGCATCTGTGTCCGGGCGGCAATCCTGGCAACGGCTGCAGAAAGAAGAAAACTGCAAAATAAATAACTGACATTAACAGATTGTTCCCCAGCCAGTCAGCATTTAAAAATGATTATACTACACAAATCCCAACAAATAAACAATGAACCTTATTAATATACGCTGCAGTCCGTGGACGGCTTCCCCTGCAGCTCCTGTAAATGCCTGTGCTATGCTTCACTCGATATTCTTGGTTTCCCCTGTTACCTGGCAAATACTTTGTTTAATACTATAGTGAAAACATAAGCAGACAAAAGAAAAAATGACGATATAGTTCTAATCTTGAAAACATTGACATTGGACATTGTGATTGTTAAAATAATAAATATAATGAAAAAAATACAGATTCATATTTTGAATTTGAGGGAGGATTATCATGTATCATTGTCATATACGCTTCCTTTTGCTCGGAAGTCAGAACAAAATGTTTGAACAGATCAAAGCCATTGCCCCACTGGAACATTTTGCACACGATTTTTTGGAGAATGCTAACGTTGATGATACAATGGTTTCATCGGCAGATGTCATCCTTGCCTGTTTGTCCGGCATGGATGCCGCTGCAGCCATACCAATGCTGATCGCAGGAAAGAAGCCGGAAGCGCAGCTTATTGTCCTTGCAGAGAAAGAACAGGTGGCTGCCCTGGCGGATGTTCTGTCTGAAATTCATGATATATGGACGCTTCCTATGACAGGAATCGAACTGGAATTTCGTTTCCTGCGGTGGCAGCAGTCTTATAAAACAGACAAAGATTACTGGGAGACCAGTCAGTACCTTGAATCGGCAATCAACAGCGTTCCAAATCTCATCTGGTACAAAACCAAAGACGGCATTCACGAGAAAGTGAACGACAGTTTCTGCAAAACTGTCAACAAAACCAAAACGCAGGTACAGGGGCGCGGACACGCCTACATCTGGGATGTTGAGCACGACGACCCGGCGTGTATTGAATCGGAACGGGAAGTCATGACCAAGAGAAAGACCTGTGTCTCTGAGGAGATTGTCCAGACAAAATCGGGAACAAGGCTGCTTACTACATACAAATCTCCTCTATATGACCTTGACGGAAGTGTCATGGGTACTGTCGGGGTCGGCATCGACATTACACAGGAAAACGAATATAAACAGCAGCTTATCACCAAAACCAAAACACTTGAAACCATCTTTACCACGATGGACTGCGGTGTTCTGTGTCACTCTGTGGATGGAACAAAAATTCTCAGCATAAACAGCGCTGCACTCAGAATTCTGGGATATAAAAACCAGGAGGATATGTTGGCGGACGGATTCCATATGATTGCCTCCTCCGTGGTGGATGAAGACAGGGACACACTCCGTGAAGACATCCAGTCCCTTCAGGAGGCAGGTGACAGCATCAATGTCGCATACCGTGTAAGACATGATAATGGTGATCTGCTGCACATCATGGGAAATATCAAACTGGTGCAGGAAAACGGAGAATTGTTTTACCAGCGCTTTCTGCTGGATTGTACTACACAAAGATTGTACGAGGAGGAAGAACGTAAGCGTGAAGAACAGCGCCAGATGGAGCTGATCCATGCCCTGAGTATTGACTATAACCTTGTGTGTTTCTTTGATTTGGATACGGGAATCGGAAATGCGCTCCGAATCAGCGACTGTAAATATAATATTTTGGAGGAAATCTTTGATGGTGAGCTGCACATGGAGAAGCATCTCTCGCTCTATATAGACCGATGCGTCTATGAAGAAGACAAAGAAATGCTGCGCCATGCACTCGCACCGAAAAACCTGATGGACAGGCTCTGCGAAAAAAAGGTATACTCCGTCAATTACCGCACCATCTGTTACGGGGAAATGCGGTATTTCCAGATGAAAGCCGTCTGTGCCGGAGACTGGAGCCAGAAATGCGGAATTGTCCTCGGATTTCACAGCATTGACGAGGAAACGCGCAGTGAGATGGAAAAAAATACGATACTGGAGGATGCACTGCTGCAGGCTAACCGCGCCAACAAGGCAAAGAGCGTGTTCCTCTCCAATATGTCCCACGATATCCGCACACCGATGAATGCCATTATCGGTTTTACCACACTGGCACTTGGGCGGATTGACAATACTGATCAGGTTGAGGGCTATCTGAAAAAAATTATGACCTCCGGAAACCATCTGTTAAACCTGATTAACAACGTTCTCGACATGAGCCATATTGAGAGCGGCAAGATGCAGCTGTCCGAGCAGCTCTGTTCGCTGCCTGAAATTCTGCACGGACTGCGCAACATTATACAAGCGGACATTCACTCCAAACAGCTCGAGCTATATATGGATGCCATTGATGTTCAGAATGAGAGAATCTACTGTGACAGACTGCGTCTGAACCAGGTGCTGCTAAATCTTCTGAACAATGCCATCAAGTACACGACTGCCGGCGGCATTGTCAGCATCAAGGTTACAGAAAAACCGGGGGCATCAGAGGGTTATGCCCACTATGATTTTCAGATCAAAGATACCGGCATCGGCATGAGCGAAGAATTTGTTGCCCGCATCTTTGAACCATTTGAGCGGGAGCGCAACTCGACCATCAGCGGCATCCAGGGAACAGGGCTTGGCATGGCAATCACAAAGAACATTATAAATATGATGAATGGAACCATCAGCGTGACAAGCAAACAGAATGTCGGTTCTGAATTCACCGTATCCCTCACGTTCCGCATCAGTTCGGAAGCCAAAGAGTCTCCACTGATACCGCAGCTTCAAGGCTGCCGCGCCCTTGTCGTAGATGACGACTTCAACACATGTGACAGTGTATCCTACATGCTGCAGCAAATCGGAATGCGCGCAGAGTGGACACTCTCCGGAAAGGAAGCTGTACTGCGTACGCACCAGGCCGTCACACGCAAGGATTTCTATTCTGTCTATATCATTGACTGGCTGCTGCCCGACATGAACGGCGTTGAGGTGGCACGCAGAATCCAGAAGGAGACAGGTGGAAACGTGCCGATTATTGTCCTGACTGCATATAATTGGGAAGACATAGAGGACGAGGCAAAAGAGGCCGGCGTCACTGCATTCTGCAGCAAACCGCTGTTCCTGTCAGAGCTTCGGGAATGTCTGCACTCCATCACAAACACAGAGGAGGGACATGCTTCTGAAAAGGATAAAAAGGCTGTAGCTTTTCACGCGGAACGCATTCTGCTGGTAGAGGACAACGAACTGAATCAGGAAATTGCCGCTGAGATTTTACAGGAAGCAGGATTTACTGTTGAGATTGCCGGAAACGGAAAGATTGCCGTTGAAATGCTTGAAAAATCCCAGCCGGGATATTACCAGCTTATTCTGATGGACGTGCAGATGCCTGTCATGAACGGCTATGAGGCAACACGGACAATCCGCAAGCTTAAAGACACACAGCTTGCCGCAATTCCAATCCTCGCAATGACAGCCAATGCATTTGAGGAAGACAAACAGGAAGCGCTGCGGAGTGGAATGAACGGTCATATCGCCAAACCGATTAATATCGACAACCTGATGAACACATTGAAACGAGTGCTGCATTAAATAATCGAGCAGGGGAAAAGCTTTTCCCCTGCTCGTGCGTCATACACCCGTCAGCTCCTGTAATAAGCCGCCTGTGCACTGTAGAGTTTATAGTATCTGCCTTGCTTTTCCAGAAGCGTCTCATGCGTCCCCTCCTCAAGAATCTGCCCTCCGTCCAGCACCACGATCCGGTCACAGAATTTGCAGCTGCTCATGCGGTGGGAAATGTAGATTGCAGTCTTGTCCTGAACCAGTGTATTAAAATTTTCATAGACCTCCGCCTCTGCAAGCGGGTCAAGCGCCGCGGCAGCTCCTGTGTGCGTTCCCACATCCCGGCAAGTTCCTGAAAAAATTCATAGATTTCCCAAAGCTGACGCTCCACACCGCCCATTCCCTTCTCGCCCGCGCGCACCCTGCGGAAAGCCTCCAGCGTCTCTGTCCGGTCAACCGCTTCATACTCCATGGAAAAAGCTTTCTGCGCTGTCCGCTTCTTAATCTCATACTCACATGGTTTACAGTAATGGTGCACAACTCTTTCACAGCCCTTCGCCACAAGTTTCAGGACTAGAATCACAGATACCATCCACACCACAATTCTAACTGCGCCATCATATTCCGCAAGCACAAGCCGGTTCAGAATGCCTGCATAAAAAATGTTATTCACATAAGGAACCGCAGCTCTGCCGTCCGCAGCCAGCGCTTCAGAAACGCTACCGGAAGCTTTTTATCCTTTTTGCGGATGGCACGCGCAAGCTCCACACCATTCATCTGCCGCATCACGATATCGAGAAAGACCGCATCATATGGGAAATCCTCATTCTTAAACAAAAACTCCTCAGCACTCCCAAACAGGACAATCTCCACAGGCTCCTGCCTGCGGTCCGCCCACTGCCTGATCATGGCGCGGATAAGCCCTGCCTGCGCCGCCTCATCCTCACAGTATGCGATACGCATGATTCTCACTCCCTTTCCTGTTTGCGCTTTCTGCGCGAGCTTCTTTTCTTTCCCACTACAATCAGCACAACGATAGCAGCTGACGCTGCCGCCGCACAGACGATAAGAATGACCAGATTGGAATTTTTCTCCACTACACAGAAGTATTCCCGTGTGCCTGTCATGGCTACCTGCAGATACTGACCTCTCGATTTGTTCTCAAGCTCTGTCCATCTACCGTCCTTATATCCATATACAACTGCGTTCTCATACGGATTCAATATCCGCAGCGCAAACGCATCTGTCTCCTGAATACCGCTGTTTTCCAAGATTACCTCATACACGATATTTTGTCTGCCTCTGGCTTCCTCTGGCGGTTCCATATCGCTTAACTTCACACTCAGTATGGTGTCCTCTGTAAAGATATCCTCAACCAGCGCATAAGGCTTCTGCCGCTGTCCATCCTGCATGGCGTCGGCATCACCGTCACTTTGCACAACTGTCACATTGTCCTTGTATGTGCCCTCGACGACAAAGGTTCCGCCCATTGTCTTGTCAGACACATCCGGCCATACCCCGTAGAATCCTTCTTTTCCGGGAATCTGCGGATAGTTGAGATGGTCAAGCTTTGTACCGTATCTGACTTCCTCGGAGCCCAGGTACATATCATCCACTTTATATATTACCTTGAGATGCCAGAACTGGGTCGGAAGCTGTTCTACAGTCAGGAGGTCACTGTACGCTATCGGTTCTGCAACCCCGATATAACTGATATTGTCGATACCGTGAATATTCTCTCCTACATAGAAATTGCCGGCAACCTTTGGTTCCTCATCTGCTGCGTCCGCATCCACTTCCTCATACCCTGCTATCTGACCTGCTATCGCGCCCGCGCGTCCATTTTCGGCGTGCACATCCGCCATGGAATAGCAGTTTTTCAGTGTCTCGGCATAGCCAGCGATTCCACCCACATTTTTGTTTCCTGTAACAGAGCAAAGCGCATAACACCTTTTGATAATCGTAAGAGATTCCCCACAGATACCGCCAACATAGTCTCCCTCTGTGCTCTCCACGCTTCCGTAGCTCTCCGAATCAACAATAATTCCATGGTTCATGTAACCGCAGATACCGCCCGCACCATTCTTTTTGGCAGTGATATAGCCTTCATTTACACTGTCTGTCACAAGGCATTTGGTGATAAACCGTCTGCCGATTTGATATTCGATGGTTCCTGCCGCGCTATCCTCCGGATCCTCGTCATCAATCGCCATAGAGCCTGCAATTCCACCTACATTGATGTCTCCCTTTACTATGCCTTTGTTGAAACACGCATCCGCTCTTCCTGTTGTTATGGACTCAATATTCGTGTCATCAACATCCTCGTAAAGCTCCTCAATGCTGAGGCTCTCGATATCCACCATGCGGTCCGCAAGCAGATTGAACACGACATTAAGCTGGTCGTTCACTGCCCGGAGGTCATCGTTGATGATGTCGGAATAACCTGACGCGTTGTCACTTAATACCCGAATACTGTCTGACAGACCTTTTAGCTGGTCATGGAAATTTTCCTTTGTGATATCAAACCCGTCGCCAAGCTTGGCAAAACGGATATCCGGCTGCGCATTCATGTAATTGACAATGCCCTTGACTCCGTTGTTTGCCGCTTTCAATGAATCTAATATGCTATGGATATGGTCCGTTGCCTTCTCTATATCCTTTTTCGCTGCATTTGCCGCATCTGTCATATATGGCGAAAGAATATTATACAATGTTGTCAGACTACTTAGAATGGAAGATGCCGCTGCTGACATATCTCCAAGATACTCCAAAAGATTCAGCACCTCCGCCACCACTGCATCCTGCTCAGAGGATGACAATTCATCCCAGCTCTTGTAAGAGCCATCCGGTTTTTTTATGATATCCTTAATCCTGTCAATCGACTTCTGCACATTGTCAGACGCCTTGGCAAGTTCTTCAACAGCCTCATCAATATTGGTCTTTGAGGTGTCCACCGCCTGTTTTTTATTCTGCTTTTTAAATGACACATTGACTGTACACGGTGCCTTCGTCATTTTTGTAATATCAAATTCATAGATGTAAGAACCGCTCTGCCTTTTGGAAACAGACAGCTTTTTGCCACCTGCATCTGTAACAGTAATACTACTGACTGTGTATGCCGCATCCGGCTTTACATTTACTGTTACCATTCCCTCAGCATCACCAGAGTATGCCGCATTACCACTTAAGTTTGATTTCAGGATAATGTCAACCGGCTCAAACGCCGCAGTAACCTCCGAATCCCTGCCTGTCATGGTAAACGAATATCTTTTTCCATCGCTCTCAGGCGTCAGGCTCTCCCCATTTACCAATATTTTCGTCAGCACATAGCCGCTGTTTGATACGGGTGTGGCATATACTTTCTCACCTGCCCTGGCACTTGTCTTGTCAACCGACACGATACCGCCAGTGCTTGACGCAGTGGTAACGTTGAATGATGTACCGCTCTCACCCGGTGAAGCTGTCTTTTTCACGAATGTGACATATGCCCTGTAGGTATCCGGACTGCTGCCCAAATCAACAATATATGTGTATGTGCCTGCGTCTGCATTATATGTCAGCTGATCCTTTCTGACATCCCCCGCAGGGACTGCATCCGCTCTGACTCCTTCCTCCTGCTCCACAGTAGTCTGCTCCTCATTGTCTCCTTCACCTGCCCCAGGACTCAACTGCACATCCTCGCCGCTTCCTTCTCCTTCATCCGGCGCTTCTGTTGAGCTGTTATTCACGTCCTCAGATGACGGCGGCACCGTATCTGCATCTTCTGTAGAACTGCTCTCTGACGACTGTTCTTCGTCCTGTACACTGCTGCTCTGCGCAGCTTCTCCTTCATCCGGCGTACCTGCTGACAAATCCGGATTTTCCGCCGGACTTTCAATGAAACTTTCTGTCGGGCTTTCCGTTTGCTTTTCTGCCTGACTCTCTGTCGGCTGGCTTCCCTCCAGGTTCTCTGTCTTTTCCACAAAGTCTCCCGCCGTCCCTGAAAGTGTGACCTTTGTGAATCTCAACGCGCTCGATTCCGAGACATCATGTTCCTTATCCGGCTTTATCGTTATCTGATACTGTGAGCTGCTGGCTCCCTGCCGTACTGTCACGCTTCCTCCGGCATTCGACTCCTCAAAAATACGCTTGCCTGAACTGCTCTCACACTTACTGCGGAACAGTACCTCCACCTCGACATCCCTGTCGGGCATCTGGAAGATTCTTTCATTGACATTCGTACTGCTCAGTGTGGAATCAACTCCGCCGGAAATCTTCATCTCGCTATATTCGTAACCGGGGCTGGCTGTAATATGTACCGTGACCGTTTCCCCTGCCGCAGCAGTATTTTTTCTGTCTGTAACATACGCCGTACCGCCAATGCCCGAATCCACAGTTATCCTGTGTGCCGCACCGCTTTTTTTATCAAAAACCGCTTCCACTGTCACAGAAGTGCCTTCCTTGATATAGGCAGATTTGTCCAGTGTGATTTCGCTCTCCTTAAATACACTTCCATTTACCTGAAAGCAGTTAAAGGTATACCCGCCTGAAGCTGCCGCCTGAAAGGTCACCTGTTCCTGAGCTTCGGTAGTCGTAACCTTTCCGCCTACAGTCGACTTCACAAGAAACGTTCCCTTGTACACAAACTCCGCCGTTATCTTAACGTTACTCTTTGTCATGATAAACGTATACTGGTCACTTTTGCCGCTCACCGGTGTCACGGCAATCTTTTTTCCTTTCGCATCTGTTACTTTAAGTGAACCATCTTTGAGCTTATAGCCGTCATTCGGCCTCACTGTAATGGTCACCGTGTCATTCACTTGCGGCTCCGCACTGTCAGTTGAAATCTCACCGCCTACTGTGGACAACAGGGTGATCCTGCTGTAGTCTGTCTCGGAATATTGGGAATCATCCAGCTTTCCAAGAACATCCAGATCATTGGACAACTGCTTTGCCACATCATTTAACCTGGACATCGCATCCCCGGCGGCAGACACATTATTTAATATATCCGGAAGCAAGTCAATAATGTGCTCCATACGCCCAGATATGGCATTCACCTCATCCACATTCTCGTCCACAAAATCTGTGAGCTGTGTGACGAGTGCATCCCCCGTATCTATCGCACTGTCCGCATACGACTGCATCGTATCCACATCGCGCTTGACAACATCCTTGGCGGCATCCATGTCATTGATCGTCTTTTCGATAATATCGTGCAGTCTGTCTATGGCATTTCGCAGCGATTCTGCCTCATCAATCTCGATAAACGGCTCCATTTGACCGACAATGCCGCCTACGTCCTTGCGTCCATATACGGTTCCATTGTTTGTGCTCAGGGACACAATTCCTGACTGGCGTCCTGCGATTCCGCCAATATTGTAGCCCGTATGCTCATATCCCACAGTGCCCGAATTTGTGCACCTTGATATCACACCGTCAGAAAATCCTGCTACGCCGCCTGTATCAACACCGCTGTACAACTCGTTGTCGTCATTGTTTGTCAGACTCTCAAGAATGCCAAGACCACCCATCTCGTCGTCTTCCTCGACCCACGCGCTGTCGTCGTTGATGCCCGCGCGATTCGAACAATAATTTAATGCACCGTGATTAATTCCTACAATGCCGCCAGTCGAGTAATAACCAGTAATCCTTCCCTTTACGGCACAGCCGGTTATCGTACCGGTGCCCTCATTCATTCCCGCAATACCTCCTACCGTGTCGCGCCCACTCACCGTACCCTGAAATGTACAGTTTTTAATCGTTCCATAGTTGACACCGCAGAAGCTGCCGATACATTCCCTTTCGTTCTCGGACTCAATATTTCCTTTCAAGGTCAGATTCTGTATCACCCCCTGACTTTCTACATAGCGGAACAATCCTACAACATAGCCGTCGCCCAGGTAATCAAATCCGGAAATCGTATGCCCCACACCATCGAAGATTCCGTTAAACACAGGAATAACCTCAAAGTCCACTCCTGAAAGGTCAATATCGGCTTTCAGACTTACATATTTATTTCGTGACCATGCATCAATATAACAGTTTGCAGCAAAATCAGCAAATTCCTCCGCAGTGCTGATGTCAATGCGCTCGTATCGGATTTCCTCCTCCGCAGACTCCTCCGATTCGCTCTTTTTTGCTTCCTCTTTATCCTGAACAGCTGTCTGCTTTTTCTGCTCTGCTGCTTTGACACTATGTACCGGAATTACTCCAAACGTCAGAGCCAGTGCCAGCGTCAGGGCTAACAATCGCTTTGGTAATCTATGCATCCTTCTCACCTTCTTCCTTCTGTATCAGTGTCTCGAGACTGCTTCCATCGTCCTCTCTCTGCTCCATTCTTCCCATATTGACAAACAGACTTGCATCACCGCGTATCAGCCCGTGTACTTCCCCGATAATCGTACCGTTCACCTGACCCTGTACGATGCCGTCGACACGCATCAGTCCGCTGGCACGATCCAGCCTGAGCGGGATAGATACCGCAAAGGATGTCCGGTCAATAATCTTTTCACCCAGCAGGAGAATCTGTGGCAGGACAAACATAACCGTAAAAATTGAGAGAATCGTTCCCCTGCCCAGACACTGTCCGATACCGCAAACCGCGCCGTCCGATGACATCTGTCCGATAAAAATGCCCGCAAGCGCAAGCATGGTGCCTGACGTGACAATCGTCGGAAATGCAAAGTTCATCGTTTCTATAATGGCATCCTTCTTGGACATCTTATCCTTAATCTCCAAAAACCTGCCCGAGATAACAATCGCATAGTCGATATTCGCACCCATCTGAATAGAAGATACGATCATGGCACTCAGGAAAAATACATTTTTCTGCTCCACCGACGGGAACGAAAAATTTACCCAGATAACGCCCTGGATAACTGCAATCAGGAGAACAGGCATACCTGCTGACATAAATGTAAACAGCAATACGACCAGCACGGCGAGAATCGAGACAACATTTACAACCGTGTTATCCCTCTGAAACGTTTTATATAAGTCATACTGGCTGGTAGACTCGCCTGGAACGAGCACCTCCGATTTGTCATAATACTGCCCGGCTATCTCGTGCATCTCATCAAGGAACGCAAACGTCTCATCGCCCTCCTCCGGAAGGGTCAGGTATATCAGCATACGGCTGTACGCTTCGCCCTGAAGCTGGTCAAGCGCTATCTGCATCTTGGTGTGCGCCTCCTCCAGGGTGTCCATCAGTTCATCATCGAGCGTTACATATCCCTCATCCACCTCATCATAGAGAAACATAAAAATGTCAATCAGCGGGACGCTGTAATTGGAAAAACCGTTTACAATCTTAGCATAATTCTCGTCATTGACCGCATATGCCATATACAACAGCTCCGCAATCTCATAATCCAGTTCCAGCAGCTCCGAAAAATCTCTTGCCGTCAGCTTGTCAGTCAGCATATAGCCGTCCATCGCCTCCGTGTTGGCGAGCCCCTGCGAGTGGTCGACCTCTGGTCTCGCATCCAGCTCCTTTAACAGCTTCTTTTCTTTCTCGTAATTTCCTGCCGGAACGACAAGCGCCACAAAATTTTCTGCGCCGAAGCTCTCCTCTATCATCTCATCCACAACCATCGCATCACTCTGCACCGGCGTCTCAAGCTGTGTGTAGCCATACACATAAGGACAATGCGACTGAATGATATACGCCCCAACCAGCACTACAAGGAATAAAGGGGGTATAATATATCTCGTCTTATATGCAAATTTTCCGACAAACGGAATATCCGGAATAAAGCTCTTGTGTTTTGTCTTATCCATCGCCTTGCCAAAGAGCATAATCAATCCCGGCATCAGTAAAAATACCGCGAGCAGACTCAGCAAAATTGCCCGGATCAGGCACAGCGCCATATCACTTCCAATGCCGAACTGCATAAACATCATGGCTATCAAACCGCCCATTGTCGTCAGTGAGCTGGAAAAAATTTCCGGAATTGCCTTGCTGAGCGCCACAATGTCTGCCTCCCTGATATCCAGTGTCTGGTGCTCCTCCTTATATCGGTTACAGAAGATAACCGCATAATCGACAGATAACGCAAGCTGTAATACAATGGTAACCGAATCAGAAACAAAGGAAATGGTTCCCATCATGAAATTGGTTCCCTTGGTAATCAGAGCCGCCGAGCAGAACGTCAGCAGCAGCACCGGCACCTCCGCCCACGTCTGTGAAGTAAACAGCAGTACAGAAACCACCACGATAGCGACAAGCACACTGATAACAGACATTTCCTTTGCCAGCTGTTCCGCCGACGCATCCCCCATCGAGGTCGAAACATAGATATCATATCCGTCAAGCATCGCCCTGACCGCATCCAGCGCCTCAAGCGCCCTGTCATCCGTCTCCTCATATCCAAAGGTAATGCTGTACAGCGCTGAGAAATTGTTGTAATGATCCTTGGAATTGTCAAAATCAAGCATAATGATGCTGTCAAGCGTCTGCAGCTCCTCATAAATTATGTCAGCCTCATCATAAGGAATGTTTGTCACCATTACCTTTGCCGTACCATAGGTGATAAACTGTTCTTCCATGCGGTCAAGTCCCTGACTTGTCTCCGTCGTGTCTGGCAGATATGCCGAAAGTGCATTTTCCACTGATACCCAGTTCATAGAAACCACTGAAAAAATCAGCGCGATGCCAAACAGTAGAAAAAACAAATTGCGTCTGTCAACGATAAAGGTGGCGACTTTAATCATAAATCCGCCATCCTCACCGCCATTTTTAGTTTTTTCTTCCATGTCCATTCTCTCCTTTACACATCAAAAGTATTTTTGCTAAGCAGTACCGCTTTTTGTCTAAACAATGATATATTTAAAATTATGGTTATGGCGTATAGTATAGTACATCACTCACGATTTTTCAATAATGACCCATGGTCATTTTAAATATTTTATTTTTTATTTATATTTTTGCGATTTATGGTAAGATTTTTTCTGAATTATTGTAAACGGCAAAAATATTTGCCGTTTACGCTTCGGCTGTTAAATGCCACAGCATATTGCACCGGATATATCTTCATATGCAAGGCAAAAGATTGAACTGCAGCGATTGATGACAATGCGCCGGATGGAGTTTTGGACAAGTGAGGTATTGTAAAACTTTTATAGCTGGTTCAAGTATGATTCCCACCTTTTGTTTACTTTGTCAGGTGAGCGCTTTTGTGTAATTTCACGGGCTTCTTCGCCCAGTTTCCTCTCAAAATCAGCATCCTCAAGAATGCTTCGAAACGCATCCGCGAGCGCAAAGGCATCTCCTACCGGTACCAGTAGTCCGTTCACACCATCCTGAATCAGCTCCGCGGGTCCCCCGCACGGACAGTCTGTGGCAATCACAGGAATCCCCAATGCCATCGCCTCCATGATGGAATTTGGCATCCCCTCCGTGTTGGAAGTCAGCGTGAAAATTCTTGCCTTACATATTCTGTCCGCCACATCACTCACACTCCCAGGCATCTCAATCCGGTCCGATAACCCTTTTTCCTCCGCAAGTGCCTCAAGCTTTGGCCGAAGCTCCCCCTCGCCATAGATCACAAGCCGCATCTGCGGATACTCGTCCGCTATCTTTGCAAACGCGTGTATCAGCATGGCATGATTCTTGTTCGCATCAAGCCTTCCTGCCGCCACAATCAGGTTCTCCCTGTCCGCACAAGTCTCCCTGTTTAGAAACTGTGGGTTCAGCGGATTGGGCAGGATGGCGCTTTTTCTGCGCACTGCTCTTGGGAAAAGGGCACGCGCCTGCTCTGTCTGGAGTACTACACCGTCTGCAAACCGAAACACAAAACGCGCGATAAACTGCATCAGCTTCCCCTCATATTCCATAGTTGGATCACCCCTTACAGAAACTGCCACCTTTATCGGAAGAAATGCGGCGGCAGCAACGGCCATCAGGTTATTTTTTCCGAGAAACGACAAAACCACATCTGGCTTATACGCCTTCCAGATACTCCTAAGCGTCTGGTAGCGGACACAGAAATTCCGGATTCTTCCGCCCTCAAGCATGGTCTCCTCAGGCTCCGAATATACGCGCCGTATCTCTGGTGAAATACTGTATTCATTTTCTCTTTTATACTGGGTCACAAGAATCACATCATATTTCTTTTCATGAAAATACTCGGCAAGATTCACCATTACTCTCTCAGACCCGCCTTTCTGGAGGGAACTGATAAACAATATTATTCTTTTCATAAAAACCTCCATTCTTGCCAATGTCTGTAAATTTAAACGTACACACAAAACACACTCAAGCCCCATACTGCTGACAGCCCGCAGCGAGAATCAGTACTAATCAGCCGTGCCTATATATGTCCTGTACCACTGCTGGAACACAAAAAATGACCAGGCAATTTTTGAGTAATTTGCCCCTGAAGCCGGTCCTTTGTCGCCGGTTTTCAGATATTGACTCACAAACTGATGCACATACTGCGCATCAAATATACCCTGCCTTTTGAGATAATCCACACTACACATATCCTGCAAAGCCTCCTTTAACGGTCCCCGCATCCACTTGTCAAGCGGAACGCCGAATCCCACCTTTGGTCTGTCAAGCAGCTCCTTTGGAATATAGTCATAAGCGATATCCTTTAAAATCCTCTTTTTCATTCCGTTTGCATATTTGTACGCATGCGGCAGACGGTACGAGTATTCCATGACGTTGACATCCAGTATCGGACACCTGGACTCGATGGAATATTTCATGGATGCCCTGTCCACCTTACACAAAATATCACCCGGAAGATAGGTTTCCTCGTCAAGAAGCATCCGCCGTTCCTGCCAGTTGTTCTCCCGATATTTTGATTCGATTGGAAACTTGAACGGCACTCCGCTGTCCGGAAGCATTCTGTCAATCACACCAATGTATGTCCTTCCGCCAAGCTGTGTCTTAGTCTCTCTGTCATGGTTTCCTGCCACCACCTGAACACGAAACGGCAGCCGGTCAAACAGGCCCAGTTTTTTCAACGGCGGAAGCTGGCATACGCCGTATGTCATACGTCCGAGCAAATCCAGCTTCTGCGCCTGTGCTACATTGTCGTAGATATTGTAACCGCAGAAAAATTCATCGCCCCCGTCGCCTGAAAGCACAACCGTGACCTCTTTTGCCGCAAGTCCCGCAACCAGCATGGACGGTATCTGTGAACTGTCCGCAAAAGGCTCGTCATAATATTGCGGAATACTCGCAACCATGTCAAACATAGACTTCTCGTCTATATAAAGCTCGGTGTGCTGCGTGCCAAGATGTCTCGCAACCTCCTTGGCATACTTTGCCTCGTTGTAGCGCTCCTCGTTAAAGCCTATGGAATATGTCTTTACCGGCTCACTGCTGATCTCCTGCGCGATGGCCGTGACAAGCGACGAGTCATAGCCGCCGCTCAAAAAAGCGCCTACCGGAACATCCGCTATCATTCTTTTTTTGACAGCATCCCTTAATATCTCCTTCAGTTCCGCTTTCGCCTCCTCGTAGGAACCCGGTTTTTCCTGCTTTTTCCGCCGGTATACCTCCGCGATGTCCCAGTATTTCCACATATCTGTCTTTCCGCTGCGGAACCTGACGATCTGCCCCGGCTCCACCTTGTACACATTCTCAAAAATCGCATCTGGCTCATTGACACACTGCTGATACAAATATCTTTTTATCACATCTTTTCGGATGGTTCTCGGAAATCCGGGATACGCCATAATCGGCTTTAATTCCGACGCAAAGATCAGATTCCCGCCGTCTTTCCAATAATAGAGCGGCTTCTTTCCAATCCTGTCCCGCACAAGGTAAAGTTCCCCTGTCTCCCTGTCATACAGCGATATTGCAAACATTCCCTGAAACCGGTCAACACACGAAATTCCCCACTTCAGGTACGCCGCCAGAATCACTTCCGTATCGCAATGCGACTGGAACGGATAATCCTGCAACTCCCCGCGCAGTTCCAAAAAATTATAAATCTCTCCGTTGTACGATATCACAAGCCTGTTGTCACAGGAATGCATGGGCTGATGCCCCAGCATGGACAAATCCAGAATAGACAGACGCCTCTGTGCCATTCCGACACAATATCCGTCCGCGCCGTCAAAAATTTCCTCCCCGCTGTCATTCGGACCTCTGTGATACATGGTATCATTCATGTTCTTTAACTGCCCCGGCGTGATGCGCTTTCTTGATATAAACCCGCATATTCCGCACATATCTATCTGCCCTCCAGTATCTCTGTGATATAGTCTTCCCACTCTTTAAAAATCAGCCCGGCAGATGCTTTTTTTCCAATCTCCGCCGCATTTGCCCCAAGCTTTTCTGCAAAATCCCTGTCCTCAATCAATCTGTTCATCGCCTCTGCCAGCGCCTGTTCGTCGCCCACTGGCACTAGAATCCCGTTTTCTTCTGGTGTGATTACCATGCGGGGACCTCCCGGCGGGCAATCTGTCGCCACGACAGGAAGCCCCAATGCCATTGCCTCGAGAATCACATTAGGCATACCCTCGTAGTCAGACGAGTATGCCGCCGCCGCTGCATACATCATTTCCTGATCCAGCGTGCTGCTGCTCCCCATCAGACGGACGTAATCCTGCGCCTCAAGCTGCCCTATTAGCGTCTCAAGCTTCTGCTTTGTCCCGTCAAGTGAATCCGGACCATATATTTTTAAGATATAATCCGGATGTTTTTGGTGAACTGTCTCGAACGCTCTTATCAGCATGCACTGGTTCTTAAAATCAACCAGCCTTCCGGAGTGCACCACAAACTTCCCGCGTTTCCCTGCAATATCAGGCACCGTGTTTCCGATAAAATTGTCATCAATCGGATTCAGGATAATCCGAGCATTCCTTCGCACATACGCCGGAAAAAAATCCCTCTGTGCAGGCGTCTGGAAAACGCAGCCCGCAGCCCGCCGGAACAGAAGCGGTATCTGTATCTTGTCCGACAGGAAATCATAATAGCCTATCGGATTGATGCGGACAGATATCAACACCGGAAGCTTCATGCCAATTGTCGCTGTGAGCGCTCTGTAGTTCGCCTTTCTCGCAAACGCAATGACAATATCTGGCTTTACTTTTTTCAGAAAACGGCGCAGATTAAAAATCCTGTCCGCAAACTTCCTGATGCGGTTATGTTTTTCCTGTCTGCTGTCAAGTCCGACATGGACGCGTTTTACCCGCGAGTCTGTCACATATTCATCCGCCCCCTGCCATTCCGTTGCAATATACACCTCATAGCCATGTGCCGCAAACTGACCAGACAGGGTCGTCACCACATGCTCCGCCCCGCCCCGCTCAAGACAGTTTAGATGAAAAACAATTCTTTTCATATCCACTCCTCCACTATGATACCCGTGTCCTGGAACAAAATCTTGTCACGCCTTTTACTCGTTTCTGTTCACACAGGACTTAGCATTTACTGCTAAGTCCGTGAGAAAACATGTCGCCTGAATGTAAAAATTCATTTGCGTAGCAAATTTTGCATGAATTTTTACTCGTTACTGGAACGAAGTGAACAGTAACGAACTTTTCCTAAAATCTCCAAAAGCATGATCCACCACGCCTGATAAAACAATCCCGTATTATACAGCATGTAACGCATCTGACAGTAGATGGTCAGCGATGTAAAGCATACATTCACGGCGATTGACACCAGTACCAGAACAGCAAAATACACCGGATTGCAGGAATTGTCATCTATTCTGACGCGCATACGCCTATGTCTTGATGCACAGAGCCATGCCATTGTCGCAGCGTAAAGCAGATACAGCATCAGCGCTGCCCAGTTAAGCAGGCGATGGACTTTCAGGACACTTGTGACAAATCCATGTATCACATTACATACATATAACTTTACCAGCTTCGGTACAGATGGAAGCAGCAGCTCTTTCATCAGGGTTGCCGCAGTCAGATTATAGTCTGCCTCCCTGTCCGCCCCGGAAATACCCACCGCCTCCTGATGCTCACGAATTACCACCATTACAATATCAAACTTAATCCTGTCATATGCACTGCTGTAATGATCCTCTATTGCCTGCCACCCTTTGCCGGCATAGGCAATATTATATTCTTTCTCATCTGCCCTTCTCATGATTTCCAGAAAAAGTTCCTTATGTTCCGCGTCGCTGATATGCTCCGCCATCCCCTCATCCGCAAGATAAAGCTCTGTCCCCAGGATAAAGCTGGAATCACCTGTATGCGGGGCAAACACCCCGCGCGTCATCAGATTATAGCTGCAATCGACAAGCTTTGTCCCCGCAAAACCTAATATGCATATAATCAGCGCATAAATGCCTGCCTTTAACCAGCCCTTTTCCCCAATATATGCCCAGACCATCACGATCAGTAAAATCACAAGTGTAATCAGCATATGTTTGCGAATGCTGATAAGTACAACAGACCAGAAAACAGCCCCTGCCACACTCCATTTCTGTTTCTTATATAATACTCCGAGAATGCAGAGAAAATAAAACACCCATAGCGAATAGGCAAGCCCCTCTGTCTCAACGCTGTTAAAATAGCTGTATCTTCTCTGTGCCACAAATCGGTTTAACAGGGTAATTCCATATTGAACCGCCAGTACGCCCATACTTCCCGGCAGATTCAGAGAAAACAACCCCGTAAGCTTTATCGTGATGGCGCATGCTGCAAGCGCTGCAACAATGCACTGGACAACCACTGCCGCATGAAGATACAGTTCTTCCCCGAAAATCTCCCGAAACATCCACAAATACAAGCAGTAGCCTGGCTCCCTGTCGCTCTGCATATTGATGTATGAGGGTGCATCCTCCGTTAAAATAATACCGTCGAGCAGATACCAGGCAAGATAAAACGCCAGACTCCCCACAAACAGTATCAGATAAAAAACCGCCTGCTTTCGTCTTTTCTGTTTTCCTTCCAACTTTATTCCTCCCCGCTTATAAGATGTAAGGTTTCCGTTTCATTTTTCCGGCACATCTTCCTCAATTAAGTCCCTGATACTGCACAAATATGTTTCTAATCCAAACGCTTTTGCACGCCTGCATGCTGCTTCCTGATAGCGCCGATACAGACTTTCATCAGCAAGCAGCGCATCCAGCTCCTGTGCAAACCGTTTCTCCTCCTCTGTAAAATGATCTGCGTCCATATCCCTGCCCCCATGAAATACGCCTGTGAGAATACCATAATCTGCATGAAATGTGCGGTTCTCATCACTGCATAGTCCATAATCCTCATGCAGGATTTCAGCCGGTCCGGTAAGACAATTGACACTGACACAGGGAAGCCCGACTGCCATGGCTTCAATCAGGGCATTGGGAAATCCCTCACTCTCAGAAGTCAGTGCGTACACATCCGCCTTTTTCAACAGTGCAAACGGATTGGACTGCACTCCGGTAAACAGTACATCCTCACCCATTCCCAGCTTCTCCGCAAGCGTCCTGTAAGCACTGTAATCTCCGGCACCGATAATCATAAGCTTCACATCCGGCATCTTTCGCCTGACCAGCGAAACCGCTTTTATCAGATGCCAGAACCCTTTGACATCATGTTCGCGCCCCATCGAGACAACTGTCTTGCCTTTTCGCGCAAAAAAGCTGTCAAATTCCGCTGCTGTGCCACACATGGACTGCCTTGTTATCTCGTCGATATCACATGGGTTATATACTGCTGCCGATTTTTTCGGATGATACTGTCTGACAATCTCCTGATCCATAACCCTTGTACAGCTGACAACCCTGTCCGCCAGACCGCAAATCAGACGCATGGAGCCTCTACTGTTCAGGGCGCCATATCCTCTGATCCCTGTCCATGTGACATCTTTATGCCTCGAAAGCACATTTACCAGATTCGCAGTCGGTCCAAAACTGTAGCTTAGCTGGATATCCAGCATCTTTTTCAGTTTTTTTACCCGCCGGACTCTCTGGAACACATTGCGCACTTTCCCGATTCTGCCGTCCACGGCTCCCAGATTCAGATCCGTCATATCCACACCTGACACATCATAGATCATACCAGTTGTATTAAACACAACCAGATGCACTGCATATTCATTTTTTAAAAGCTGCGCTGTCGCCGCACACACACGCTCAAGCCCTCCCTGATCCAGCATGGGTACAATCAGCATAACGCGTTTTTTTCTGTCTGTCTCTTTCTTGCCCAAATCCGTTCACTCTTTTCCGCCTGAAGCCTTCGTATTTCCTGCGCCGTGTTCTTTCGCAGGCCTGGATATCCGTTTCATGCCGTTCATCGCTGTGACAGCAAGCTTTCCAAGCAGCGTATTTCCTGCCAGTATATTATAATACGTAATCTTTTCCCCGCCAAACTTTAACTTGAACGCGTCTATTCCGTTGGGATTCTCAAAATCGGAAATTCCGCCCCAGTCATAGCGCAGCAGCCCCTTCTTCTTGAAATACAGCATATCCTCCCAATGGAGCCGCTTGTTCGCCCTGCCAATCATGGACTGGTCGGCGCTCTCCTCCCGAAAGCAGGAAGCCGAGTGCAGCAGTCTGGCGTCCATAGCATCACAGATGTAGGAGTGAAACACTATCATTTCGCCCTCGTGCCATACAGCCGAAAACAGGATTGCATCCGCCTCAAGGTATTTTTTGACTGCCGTGATATTGAGCTTGGTGTCCGAACCTTTTGACTGATACATGCGCGCATAGATATCTGCAAATGTAGCTATCAGTTCCGGTGATTTCCTAATGTCGTCTTTTGTATAAAAACGTATCTCGATATTGTCCTTTTCACTTCTGCGAAATTGATATCGGACTGCCTTGTTGACCGACGCAAGCATATCCTCCTCAGTCTGTGTGATATCGTTCATGCAGGTATGGTACTCCTGCCATCCGCGGAAGCTGCCCTTTATCTCCCCGCCAGACACGCCATGTACAAACAGGATATCCGCCTTTCTTTTCTGCCTCAACAATGCAGATACAGTAACATCATTTGGATACCATATCTGGTTCACCTTCAAAAACTTTTTCTGGTATGAAATATCAATCATATGTTCTTGTACCTTTCCCTATTTTATTGCACCACTATCGTGTCACATTTCCCGGCGGATTCCCGCCGCTGACATAAAACGCTTCCATTTCCGCCGCCTGATGCCGCACGTCAAAATTTTTCTCCACAATCGCCGCGCGCATATCCTCCCGCTCCAGCGCCTTCCTGGCATTGCGCATAATTTCCGCCGCCCAGTTGACTGCAGGCTCCGCGATACTTTTATACGTCACAAGCTCTGTGAGCGCCACCTCCCTTGTAACCTTGTCCGACACAAGGCAGCGCAGTCCGGAAGCCTGCGCCTCCGCAACACTTCCGGGCAGGCCTTCGAATGTTGACGGAAAGACAAAGTAATCAAACGCCTGATAATACCGCTCCACATCCAGACGGCTGCCGAGAAATAACACCTTATCCGCAAGCCCAAGCCCATTTACCTGTGTCCTAACACTTTCTTCCAGTTCCCCTTTCCCGATAAGAACGAGCACTGCGTCATCACGCATCTTGCAGAGTTCTGCAAAAACTGCCGTCAGATACTGATGATTTTTCATAAACCCGAACCTGCCAATATGTCCGATTACAAATTTATCAGCAATGCCAAGTGATTCCCTTACCTCCGCGCGTACTGCCGGATTGAATCCGAAACGCTCTGTGTCAATCGCATTCGGTATTGTCCACACGCAGCCCTTCTCTATCCACTTTCTGCCGTAAACAGCCTCTGCTGCCTCTGCGGAACAGGTGAAGCAGTAATCCGCCCTGTATTTAAGCGGACGGCGGATTACCCTAGTCATCAGTCCCTTGATTCCCCTGTCCACTCCGGCGCTCCTCGCGTGGGCGATTGTCAGCGGTATACCCGCTTTTTTGGCAATGGGGAGATAAATTGCCGCTGTGCTGGTCATATGTCCATGTACTGCCGCGAAATCGCCGTGTTCCTCAAAAAACTTCTTCCATGCCCTTTTGTAAGCCAGTAAATTGATTCCCTTAAATCGCGGGACACTGTATATCCTGCCGCCCAGTCTGCGGATTTCCCCACTGTACTGCCCCTCTTTGTCCGTGTGCACCATAAAATCGAATTGCACCCTGTCTCTGTCCAGTGCCCGATAGAGCTCCATCACCCTGCTCTCTGCACCTCCGAGATTTGTCGTTCCCAGCACATTCAGTACCCTTATTGGTTCTGCCATACTCATATACCCCTTATTCCTGTCCTGTTGTTTCTAAGCACACATGCCATATACTGCGTAACCACAAATAAAATCCGGTGTTTAGAAAATATCATGCACGCCAAACGCAAAGTACGCCTTTTGGCGCGTGTAGGGAGTCCGCAGCAAGTGCGGTATTTAAAACAGCCCCTTGTCGTCATGACAATCGTGAAGCGATACTGACAAGGACATATTTCATGACTGCCATCACATACTCTCTTATATTCCCAAACACACCGCGCTTCTGCGGCTTCATTTCCAGAAACGCTGCGTAGGATACCAGCCTGTCCCTGTATGCGGCAAAAAACTGTTCGTACCGTTCAAAATCCTTGTCGCTCATTGTGTTTGTGTGCACTACAAATGTTGTGCAGCCCTTTTCCGCCTTGTTTTTCAGAACACTGCCCTGCCTGTAGGAAATGGGATAAAACGTCATGCCCCACCTCTGGTACGGACAATCGCCGAAACCGTCCGTCATCCTGCAAAATCCAAGCCTTTTCAACGCTTTTATGGTATTACGGTCAAAGGAATGTGCCGGTGCCATAAAGATGTCTGTCCGGATGCCATGTTGCATCAAAATACTGCTGCCTTCTTTGAGCGCCTCGTACTGCCTGTCGTATCCTATTCCGGCAAATTCAGAGAGCCTGTTCAGCGGAAAACAGCCCATTTTTTTAGTCGTATAAATGTGTGTCACACCATGCTGCGCGACACACCATCCTGCATTTACCAACTCCCTGACATATCCCCAGAAATCTTTTACAGGCGCATCCTTTGGATCGCAAATATGGAGATTTTCATCCATATTAGAGGGCACTACCCCTATAAGCGGCTTAACCTGATACAGATCGCAAAGCGCTTTAAACCGCATAAACTTTGTCCAATCCATATCAGGTGTGATATCATCCATTCTTATACAAATTTTCATAAATTTTCCTTGTACCAGTCAATGGCAAGCGCAATACCCTTCTCGAAATCGAACTCCGGCTTGTATCCCAGCAGTTCCGCCGCCTTGGAGATATCCGCGTTGGAGTGCTTGATATCTCCTGCGCGGTCTGGTCCAAACTGCGGCTCCACGTCCTTGCCAAGCGCCTCACACAAGTCATAATAAATGTCAATCAGGTATTCCCTGCCCCCATATGCAATGTTAAACGCCTGCCCAGCCACATCGCCCGACGCCAGGCACGCTTTCAGGTTCGCCTCAATGACGTTGTCGATATAGGTAAAATCCCTGGACTGCCTTCCGTCCCCGTTGATTGTCGGAGCCTCCCCATTGAGCAGCTGTCTGATAAACTTCGGGATCACTGCTGCATAAGCTCCGTCCGGATCCTGCCTGCGTCCAAACACATTGAAGTAACGGAGTCCATAAGTGTCAAGATTGTAAAGCTTTTTATACAGCTTGCCATACTCCTCGTTCGTGCGCTTTGTCAACGCGTAGGGAGACAACAGATTCCCCTCCTGCCCTTCCTTCTTGGGCAGTACCGGATGATCACCATAGACAGAAGAGCTTGAGGCATACACAAACTTCTTCACCCCATTCTGTCTTGCCGCCTCCATCATGTTCAGTGTTCCCAGTATATTATTCTGCTCATAAAACAGCGGCATCTCGATACTTCTCGGAACAGAGCCCCACGCTGCCTGATGCAGCACATAATCAACCCCTTCGCACGCTTTCATACAAGTGTCCAAATCCTTGATGTCACCCTTTATAAAAGTGTAATTTGGCCTGTCCGTAAACATTTTCACATTTTCTTCCTTGCCTGTGGACAGGTCGTCAAGACACCTTGCCTGATATCCCATATCCGTAATTGCCTCACACAAGTTGGAACCGATAAAGCCAGCTCCGCCTGTCACAAGAAATACACTGTCCTTCGCAAATTTCAACTCCTTATATCCCATCTCTATAACCCGCCTTTCTCTAGCTTCTTCGCAATAGTTCCCTAAGCTCCAACATTCCCGCCATATAAAACAGCGGCAGATTGTATATCATATATCTGGAAATGCACTGTATCATCAATGCCGTGGCACAGACATTTCCGACAATTGTAAGCAGCACAACCGCCATAAATGATGCTGCCATATTTCCCTTCTTCTTCCGCCAAAGCCAGACGGTCAATGCCACGGCTGCCATATAAATAAACAAAGCATACCATGACAAAAATGCGTTCTCATACGCTACTGTCCTGACAAAACCAAGTGCAGCTACATTTATATAGTTCACAAAATACCTGACAGCCACTTCCGGCATCAACTGTTTGCCCAGCTGTTCTGCAATCCTGTCTATCGCTATCATCAGTTCCTGGTAGCGGTCTGTGTAGATTCCCTGACTGTCACCGACATATCGCTTCGCCGGCTCCGCAAAATACGTAAAGTTCAATTCATCATGACATTTTTCATGATGTGCCGCTTTGTCCAAAATTCCAGATGGTGCGTACTTATAATTCATTTGATCCGCATCTGCACTGTCGTACATCTCATAAAACAAATCCCGCAGCGCATCATCCGCAATCGCCGCACCGTCTTCCCTGTCTGCCACATACAGCACATTTGCAAATGACATCGCCTTTCCCGACGCAGTGTCCACAAACAGCCCCTGCTCACAGTAATTGTAAGTGCGAATCACTACTGTTCTCGCAGCAAATGCAATAATGATTATTGCCAGAGCCGCTATCAGTCCCTCTTTCAAGATATTTTCTGCCAGCTTAAATGTGTCCCGTCTGTCCATTGCCCTATCCGTCTTTTGCATCGCATTTCTCACTGCCATGACAAAAGCCACAAGAAGCCAAACAACAAATAGCACCATCATCTGTCCGCGTATCAGCGACAGTAGAAAAAACAACCCGATTGTACGTATGCTCTCCCTTCCGACGGGTTTCCCCGACCACATCATATCCAGCAGACTCACTACAGCCAGCGGATAAAGTGAGATAAGAATCCCTTCCGTCATCAGAGCATTTGTCAGAACCAGATGCGTGCTGGCAAATACCGGCGTCATAATATGCGGTGCCAGAAGGACGGCGGCAGACAGAAAAGAAAACGGCAGATTCATGTCAAACCGTCTGCGGAAAAATGCGATAACCACCGTATTTGCAGCAATGGCAGCCACACACTGCAGCGCAGTCAGCAGGCGGTAATGCCCTTCCGGCGAAATCAGCCGCAGCAGCTGGATCAGCAGTGCATAGCCCGGCTCCCGCATCACCATCTGGTTTTCGTACTGGAATGTATCTCCTGTGTACACCGGTTCGCCGGTAAGGAAAAGCGTGCCAAAAAAAACTGCAAATATTCCTAAAAAAATCAGATTGCGTTTGTCTTTTCCCATCAAAGTCTCCAATAAACATAGCCTGCGTCAATATAAGCTTTTTTATCCAATATTCCTTTCAGATCAGTCAGAACCTTTGCCTTTCCGTTGTCCGCGTAAAGGGCATCCATATCCGCCAATCCAAATGACTTATATGACTCATGTGCAACTGCAAGAACGACAGCATCACAGTCCCTGATATTTTTCATCGGCGTAAATGTAATCCCATAAAGGCGTTTTGCCTCCTCGGCATCCGCGTTGTCATCCGTCACCACAGCCGTAATTCCATATTCCTTTAACTCATTATAAATATCAATAATCTTCGTGTTTCTGGTATCGGGGCAGTTTTCCTTGAATGTAAATCCAAGAATCGCAACTTTTGCACTCTTAACCGGAATATCTGCCTTGATTAAATTCTTGACAAGGTTTTCTGCCACATACTTGCCCATATCATCATTGATGCGGCGCCCTGAAAGGATAATCTGGGAGTGATACCCCAGCTGCTCTGCCTTGTAGGTCAAATAATACGGGTCAACGCCGATGCAGTGCCCGCCAACAAGCCCAGGCTGGAAATTCAGGAAATTCCATTTTGTCCCTGCCGCCTCAAGCACGGATTTCGTGTCAATGCCCATCTTATTAAAAATGATGGAAAGCTCATTCATAAAAGCAATGTTAATGTCCCGCTGGCTGTTCTCGATAACCTTTGCCGCCTCAGCAACCTTGATGGACTCCGCCCGGTACACACCTGCCTCAACCACAAGCTCATACACATGTGCAATTTCATCAAGCGTCTCATCATCCATGCCAGATACGATCTTTGTGATGGTCTCTAAGCGGTGCACCTTGTCTCCCGGATTGATGCGCTCCGGCGAGTAACCGATTTTAAAATCCACACCGCACTTTAAACCGGACTCCTTCTCGAGAATGGGCACACAGACATCCTCTGTAACACCGGGATATACTGTCGACTCAAACACGACAATAGAACCTTTTGTGAGATTCTGTCCCAGAATGCGGCTTGCGCCCTCCACAGGTGTCAAGTCCGGCGTGTGATCATCATTGACCGGGGTTGGGACTGCCACAATGTGGAACTTTGCCTCTTTCAGCTTAACAGGATCAGCAGTAAATGCAACCGAAGTATTCCGGATTACCTCGTCTCCGACTTCATTCGTAGGATCAACACCAGACTTATAGAGGTCAATCTTGGCAGCGTTCAGGTCAAAACCCACCACCTTAATTTTCCTTGCAAAAGCGACTGCTATCGGCATTCCTACATACCCCAGCCCGACAAGTGACAGCTTCTCTTTTCCGTTTAATATATCCTCGTATAAACTCATCTTTTATCTCCTATCTGTTTTATTTGTTTTGCAAACCGGCAAGCTCGTCCCTGTATGCCTGTACCACAATATTCCTGTCAAAATGCTTTTCTACCCAGACGCGGCCCTTTTCACCCATATGCCTGCGCTGTGCCTCCGGCAGCTGCACAATCCGTTCAATGGCTTCGATCAGGGAGTCCACGCTCTCTTTCTCAAAGGAATAACCGCTTTTCCCCTCACGGAATGTCTCAATGCATCCATTGATGCTGCTCGCCAGAACAGGCCTTCCGCACGCTGCCGCCTCCAACAGCACATTAGAAAGTCCCTCATGGTAAGACGGATGCACAATCACATGGCTCTGTGCCATCACTTCCCCGACATTGTCCAGATGTCCTAAGTACTTGATCGCCCCGCACTTCTCAAGCTCCTGTATCACAGGCTCATACTGATCCCTTGTCTCCTGTTCATACTCCCCTGCAAGCCAGAACCTTAACCTGCTGTCCCTATGCTTCATGATAATAGCAGCTTCCAGATATTCCTCTATACCTTTGTCCTTCATGATGCGGATCACTGCCAAAAAGTTGATGCCTCCCCTCTCTGAGGGGTATTTTCGAAATGGATGTTCTTTTAAATTGACGCCGGAACCGGGAAGCATCATACTGTTGTCCACAGCCACGCCATGCCTTTTCATAAAGTCCCTGTTTTTCATGTTCTGGAAAAACACACGTCTTGCTTTCCCCATGGACACCCTGTAAAATTTCAGGAGAATTTTGCTCAGTACCCCGCCATTTTCAATGGCCGTGCCAAGTCCTGTGATATTGCACAGATACGGGGTTTTGCTCATCCTGCATGCCAGCCCGCCGTAGAGGTTTGGCTTTATCGTGTATGTCAGCACGACATCCGGCTTATCCCGCTTAAGCATGCCTGTGTATGTCAGAAAAAGCCTGAAATCTTTTGCCGGATTGTTTCCCCTGCGCTCAAATGGTGTCTCTATAATCCTCGCTGCCCTGCCTTTGCAGTGCAGTGATCTGAGCTTGTCCACGTTTTCATCAGGCGGCACAGACACAAGCACCTCGTGTCCGTCCTCCATGAAAGCTATCAGAAGTTCTTTTCTAAACAGCCACAATCCATTGGCATAATTGGTTAAAATCAATATCTTCATATACTCACTGTTTTTATATCCTCTAATCTTTTGACGACTACACTATCATACATCATCATGACAACATTCTCATCATATGTTCCTATACAGACCTCATTGGCAGTTTTTTCCTTTACATTATGATAAATAAATGCCGGAAAGTCAACCCCTGCCCCATAGGCGTGCAGATATGCGCCGCCAAAGCGCGGATTTATCTCTGAAAGATAGTATTTCCCGTCCTGATAAAACAAATCCATATCGAGCGGACCGTTAAACGCAAATACCTTCAGCGCTTCCTTTACAAATGCAAACAGTTTTTCGTCCTTAAAAGAAATTGTCTTGTTTGCGCCTCCTATGGTTGTTGATATCTTCTTTTTGGAAAAAATCGCAATAGGTTCATGACTTATCGTGTCCACATAAATGTCTGCATCCATGTCCACACCTGTCATAAGCTCCTGTATAATGAGCGTGTTGTCCGAAGCCGTAACCTCCTCGAGCATCTCGTAAGTGTCCACACGCCTAGCGCCGACACTTCCGCTGCCAGTGCGCGGCTTCACAAACACCGGCAGCTTTATTTTTCCCATGTCATAAGCTTCCTTAAACGCCGCAAACGATTCGTATGTCTGTATTGTGTCAATTCCCTTTTCGGCAAGGTATTTTGACATCTCATACTTGTCAAAACAGAGTGCGGCTGTTTCCTTATAGGGCGCAAGCACTGTGATGCCGAGCGCTTCAAATGCCTCCCTGTTCTCGGCAAGAATGGAAATTTCAGGATCAATCAGGGTTGTCACGGCGTCAATGTGCTCCTTTTTGCATATGTCAAGTATCATTGGAATATACCCCGGGTCACGAATCAGCGGCACCTGATATCCGACATCAGCAAATTCCAGCGCCGGTGCATACGGGCTGTTGTCCGTCACTACCAGCCGTACCTTATTCCCAAGCGTCCTTCTAAAATCCTTTAACAGTTCGCAGCGTCTTCCCACGCTGCAGAATAATATATTCATGCATCCCCCTTTCCAACAGAAACACCTCACTCCTGCCCTTTTAAAAGTCTGTTTCCTGTTGACCGCCATCTTTTTCCACACTGCTCTTTGTACCTGTAAACGCCTCCATTGTGGCATCCGTCGCGCTGCTGATCCCACTGTGCCGGAATACCACCGCAACTGTCTGGAATAATATTTTCAAGTCCATCAAAAAGGAAATATGTTTTACATAATAGACATCATACGCAAACCGCTGTTCCCATGTAATCGCATTCCTTCCGTTTACCTGTGCCCATCCTGTCAGCCCCGGTCTCACGTCATGCCTGTGCCGCTGAAATTCATTGTACAGGGGCAGATACTTTACCAGAAGCGGCCTAGGACCGATCAGACTCATATCCCCTTTCAAAATATTCCACAGCTCCGGAAGCTCATCCAGGCTGGTCGCCCGCAGTGTTTTGCCAAATCCTGTAAGCCGTACCTCGTCTGGCAGAAGCTCACCGTCAGCCCCGCGTTCATCTGTCATGGAGCGGAATTTACAGAGGCGGAACACTTTTTCATGATACCCGGGTCTGTCCTGATGAAAAATAACAGGCGCGCCGAGCTTTATACGCACCAGCGCCGCCGTGACAAGCAGCACCGGACTTAATACCACAAGCGCAGTAAATGATATGATAATGTCCAACAATCTCTTTATATATTTCTGATACATACTGACGTACCCTGCTTTCGTTTTTCTTTATTTTCGCGCCATCCCGAACAATTTTCTTATGATACCGGTTATTTTCTCCATATCCGCATCTGTATTTTTGATATCGCTTGGAAGGCAGACACCGCGGTTAAAGATATCCTCACTCACACTGATGTCGCTGTCATTGTGCTTGAAAAAATCATATCCTGCAAATACTGGCTGCAAATGCATCGGCTTCCAGATTGGACGTGATTCAATATTTTGGTCATCCAGTGCGTTCATCACCATGTCAGGCGTCACACTGCTGCCTGTCTTTATGGTCATGCAGGAGAGCCAGTTGTTGGCATCCCCCTCCGGATTGAGCGGATTCATGACAATCTCCTCAATGTCGGCAAAAGCCTCTGTGTATCTGGCATAAATTGCTTTCTTCCGTCTTATGTGCTCGTCCAGATGGATTAGCTGTCCCCGCCCAATACCCGCAAGGATATTGCTCATCCTGTAATTATAGCCAATTTTCGAATGCTGGTAATGCCTTGCGGTATCCCGCGCCTGTGTCGAGAGATTACGCGCTTCCTTTACAAGCTCCTCCTCGGCAGATACTATCATGCCGCCGCCGGAAGTTGTGATAATCTTGTTCCCATTAAAGGAATAGATACCGATGCGCCCAAACGTTCCTGTCTGCCTGCCCTTGTATGTAGAGCCAAGCGACTCTGCTGCATCCTCCAGTATTGGCACACCATGCCTTTCACATATTTGTATAATCTCATCCAGCTTTGCCGGTGTGCCATAGAGATGCACTACAATGACCGCTTTGGGATTCGGGTACTTTTCAAATGCCCGCTCAAGCGCCTGGGGCGACATATTCCATGTATCCGGCTCCGAATCAATAAACACTGGTGTCGCTTTCTCATAGCAGATCGGATTGCAGCTGGCGGAAAATGTAAGTGACGATACAAACACCACATCTCCCTGCCCTACGCCCAGAAGCTTCAGACCAAGATGAATCGCCGCAGTACCTGAGCTTAGCGCTGCCGCATACCCACATCCAGTATACGCCGCAATCTCTGTCTCAAAATTATCGACATGTGGGCCTAAAGGCGCCACCCAGTTTGTCATGAATGCCTCTGCTACAAAGTCCCGTTCGTCCTTATACGTAGTAGGACTTGATAAATAAATTTTTTCTTTGTCATTCATCGTATCTGCCATGATACTCCTCCGTTCCTATATTTGATTTTCCATGGTTACCGTTCAGCTTTGCCAAACTGTAACGCATCAAGCCGCGCAAAATCGCTTCGCGATAGCTTGATGCAACTCAATCGCTGCACTGTTTCCAGACTATTGCGTGCCATCCTTCTCGCTGTCTCCCGCTTTGGGAACATATGTCGGCACAATCTCCCGTATCAGCGGGCGCACATCCTCACATTCATTCTCGACTGCATGTTTCAGGTTGTTCAGCTGCACATAAAACTGTGTCTCGTCAAACTCTATCGGTCTGCCAATATGAATCAGCTTGTTTTCCGTATCAATCAGTCCCTCCTCGCTCATCAGGAGTTCCTCATAAAGCTTTTCACCAGGTCTCAGTCCCGTAAACTCAATCCGGATGTCCTCGTCTACCTTGTAGCCTGACAACCTTATCAGATTCTTTGCAAGATCAAGTATTTTCACAGGTTCTCCCATGTCCAGGACAAAAATTTCCCCGCCTTTGGCATAAACCCCTGCCTGAAGTACGAGCGAAACGGCCTCTGGAATCGTCATGAAATAACGGATAATATCCGGGTGCGTGACTGTCACGGGACCGCCTGCCGCAATCTGATTCTTAAAAAGCGGAATGACGCTTCCGTTGCTTCCAAGTACATTTCCGAAGCGGACTGCCACAAACTCTGTGTCGTAGTGGCGGTTGTAGGTCTGTATAATCATCTCACATATCCGCTTGCTTGCCCCCATAATATTTGTGGGATTTACCGCCTTGTCAGTGGAAATCAGCACAAACTTCCTGACGCCGTTCTGGACTGCTGCCTGCGCTGTCTTCCAGGTTCCAAACACATTATTCTTAATCGCTTCGTTCGGACTCACCTCCATCAGCGGGACATGCTTGTGCGCTGCCGCATGGTAGATAATATCAGGATGGTATTCCTTCATAATACTGTTGATGCGGTTTGTGTTTCGCACAGAGGCAATCAGCACCACCAGATCCAGCTTTGGGTACTTCTGCTTCAGCTCCTGCTGTATCTCGTATGCATTATTTTCATAATTATGGACAATCACAAGCCTTTTCGGTCTGTGTCCCGCTATCTGGCGGCAAAGTTCGCTTCCAATAGAGCCGCCGCCGCCAGTAACCATAATAATCTTGTCTTTTACGTAATTCAAAATGGATTCCATATCGACTTTAATCGGATCACGTCCAAGCAAATCCTCCACGTCGACATCGCGCAGCTTGCTGACATTCACTTCCCCGTTTACCAGCTGGTAAATCCCTGGCAGTGTACGGAGCTTACAGCTTGTCTCCTTACAGATCTCTACAAGCGCCTTCATTGTGGCGCGGTTCGCCGACGGAATCGCGATAAAAATCTCATCAATGCCGTACAGCGCGGCATACTCCACAATCTTATCGCGACCGCCGACAATCTTGATGCCCTGTATAAATCTTCCCCATTTGCCCTCGTCGTCGTCAATAATGCACTTGATGACCATAGTGCTGTAGCTGCTGTTTGTTATCTCCTTGATTACTGTATTTCCGGCATCTCCAGCTCCGATAATCATGACCCGCGTGCCGTTTTTCCTGTTCTGTGCCTTGTGACGCATCCCGCGCATGATGCGGTAAGAAAACCTCACCAGTGTCGTTATTCCTGTAAGCACCAGCGCATACGTAAAGTAATAGCTCCTTGGAATCGGATAATCCATTATCTTCATCCCGGCAAAATCAACAATCGCACTCAATATGCAGGCGGCAAGAATATTCTGAACCTCAGCCGTACCCGCAAACGCCCACAGACTATGGTACAGCCGGAACAAGTAAAAAATAACAAGTGTCATCACCACATTGACCGCCATAAAATTCCACGCGGAAGTCAGATACACATCCGGTATATCCTTATAATTCAGCTCAAAACGGATCCACAAAGGAGCGATGCTTGCAATGCATACTGTCATAATATCCAGTATGACAAGCACAACTCTTCTCTGTAAGAGCTGTATATTCATACGCCTAAAAAAATTCATAATAACTATCTTCGCCTCCCGGACTCTTATTTTCCGATACGTCCTTGTGAATCAGAACCACCAGCATCATCAAAAAACTGAAACCTGCCGGAATACATGGATGGAAAGCCCACTCTGTGAGACTCACAAAACCGAATACAATCACCTGCGCAAACGGCACTAGAAAAATATTGTATTTCTTTCCATATTCCATAAACAGCCTGACTGATCTCCACAAAGTCAGGGCACACAGCGCAAGAAACATCACTCCTGCTATCATACCAAAATTGTAAGCTACCTGCAAATAGGAATTGTGCGCATGCGCATATTCTTCCCCTTTTTCGTTCAATGGTCCCATCTTCGGATGTCCGTCTATTTCCAATGCCTTCAAATATGCTTTAAAGATATCAAAACGTCCGTTCGATATATCATTTTTTTCTTCCCTGTACTCCTCGCCCGTACCACTGTCCCCACTGTCTGCTGCGCGCATGTCCAGACCTGCAAAAGCATTTCCTGTATAGGCAAACATTCCCGAATCATGCGTCACGAGTCCCGCATCCGCCTGTGTATTATCTGTCTGGAATCTGCCAAATAATGTGGCAAAAAAACGCCTTACGGTCATATATTTATCCGAGTCTATCGGGTCACCCTCATAAAGCATAAATGCCTTGTCCTGAAACTCAATCTCGTAGCGCACAGGATCATTTATGACAGCCGGAACCATACGCACTGCTGTAAATACCATCGGAAAGCTGACCGCGCACACCAAAGCCAGAACGCCCAGCTCCAGCACAATCCGCTTTGCTTTCTTATGGTATACAGCCGCAGTCAGCGCCACAATCGCAAGCACTGTCACGATTGTCGTAAGAAACGCTGTCCTTGACATCGTAAGCAGAATAAAACCAGTCACACACGCAGTCACAAAAAATTCACCATAACAAATTTTCACCATGCTCGTCCGTGTTTTTAATTTCCCGTACAGCTTTGCAAGCGCCGCACCAAACACAACAGCAAGGTACATTCCTGTACATGCCACTGTATGGAACATTCCGCCATACCGGTACAGCATCCAGTAATGATGCGGTCTGTGATGCAGGCAGAATGCCGTTACAAAACCAAAACTTAGCAGGATGCCATTGCAAAAATTTCTCAGAAATCTGCTTTTCGCCGCCGGAGTCCCTTTTCCAAAAAAATATGCTGCAAACGGGAAGGTTGCGGTAAACACCCACGCCTTTTCATAGCGGTACGCAAACATCAGCAGTCCAAACAGAATCCATAACCCCAGATGAGCCGTATACTGTACATCATCATGAAATCTTTGGACATATTCCCAAAAATTGACTTTTTCTGCGCGTACCTGATTCCGTATGATACACAAAATTAAGAGTCCCCACGCGATGACAACACCGCAGGTAAGACGCGCAAGTAACAGTTCCTTCTCATCTGCCCGAAAGCCATTGCAATAAAGAACACTCCCCACAATTCCCATCACAAGCCATGCTGCGCTCAGTCTGTTCACAAACAGTCTCTGATTATAATTCATGAGCAGCGCAGCTGCCAGAAAAATAAGCATCCATCTTGTATTTGTATAATGATAATAGTTTCTGTCCGCATTTACATACTGGCACAGGGCATAGAACAGGAGCCCGAAGCTTACCGTCTGAATATAGTTTCTCCAGACAAGGCATATTTTACTACTGGCAGACATTTTTGAACGCTTTTTTGGCCGGATAACTCTTGTCATGCGCCAAAGGGCGCCGAGCAGCCATGCCTCTGCAGCCGCAATTCCTATTGAAAAAAAGAGCCTGTCCCACAGTTCCCCGCCAAACTTGTTTAATACCACCGCATAGACAAACAATGCTGCGGCTGCCAAGGCGCTCAAAACAGCAACTCCTAATCTGACATATTTCCCAATTCGTTCCGAATCCTGTGACCAGTATTCATCATAGACACGGAGCATTATCAGCATAAGAAGATATGTGGCCGCAGCCGCAATCACGATCAGGACATCATACGCGATAATACCTACTGCCGAAAGCGGGCTTGTATATTCAAAATCCGCAATCAGGCACACCTCGTCATTCATAATACCGTCAATAAATAATGTGCTGTTCTCCTCCTGTGCCAGTGCTGCCCTGTCTGCGACAGGAAGCGTATATACCGCCGGACTCTCCTCTCCGACAAGTATTTCATAATAATATGGCTTCCCCTCCTCAACATCCATATCCGGCACTGCCGTCAGAAATCCGTCTGCCTCTATTTTTATACTGTCCGTCTCGCTCTCGTAGATGCAGGAAAATGTATCATCATACAGACGGAATAGCAAATGCTCTGTCATCTGCGCGTCTTCCGGCACTGTGCACCGCATGTACAGCGTTATCCGATAAATGTGACTGTCTGTAAAATAAACAGTCTGAAGCTTCTTGTCACTGCTCGTAAAAATATCGCCTGTAAGCTCCGCCTTTGCCGGTACGTCAATCGCCTTCTGTCCTGACACTACGTGATTTTGGATCGTCCCCATCGGGAAAATCCGCACCAGCAGAATAAAGGCGGCAGTCGCCACAAAAATCTGTACCATGGCATTTCTGACAGCGTGTGTTCTGGCTTGTACACTGTTGGAAAAAGGGTTAATTTGTCTGATAATGTCCAATCTCCTAACCTGACCTTTCAATAAATTTGGCAATATTTTCCTATGCGTATAGAGTATATCACAATAAAAGCCTTATTACAACCAATGCTAAGTCCTGTCCGAACTGTATTCTGTTTCTTCGCGGATCACATACTGCGGGGAATTATTGATGCTGATATAGATTCTGCCTATATACTCTCCAATCAGTCCCAGCATAATCATCAGCATGCCCCCGATAAAAACCACAGCCGCCATCAGGGAGCTGAACCCCAGCGGCACTCCTGGATTTACAAGTTTTTTCACAATGGTATATATGCCGTAGAGAAAACCTGCACCCGCAAAGGTAACACCTGTTATTGTAGCGATACGCAGCGGCAGTATGGAAAATGCTGTAAAACCGTTAAACCACAATCCCAGCAGTTTTTTCATGGTATACCCCGATGTACCTATCTCCCTGCTCCTGTGACTGACAGGAACATTCGATATATTTCTGGTCGCGCGCAGCACAAGACCAATAATATACGGATAGCTGTTTTCATATTCCAGCATACTGTCCACGACAAACCGTTTCGCAGCAAAGTAGCTTGTCAGGTGAAGTTCTCTCGGTTTTCCAAGCATCACCCTTGTCATGATATCATTCATCCACGTCCCAAAATTTCGAAACGCATTGTGTCTTTTATTCTCATAGCTTGCATAGACCACATCGCTTCCACCCTCTATGCCCGCAATCAGTTTTCCGGCCTCATTTGCCGGCGTCTGCCCGTCGTCATCAAGGCAGACAACGATATCTCCATCCGATTTGCGCAGCCCTGCCATCAGTGCAGCGTGCTGTCCGAAATTTTTTGAGAGGCTGATGCCCCTGACATTGTTGTAATTCTTACAGATTTTTTTAATGACTTCGTAAGTATTATCAGGGGAGCAGTCATTTACGAGGAAAACGTCATACTCGTAGGCTGCAAGTCTTTCCGACGCCTGCATCGTTTCCCTGATTTCCGCTACCACTGTCTCTATAGTATTTTCGCTCCGATAGCAGGGTATGACAAAGCTTATTTTGCTCATTATCGCATATCTCCTTCTAAAGCCCCATATAATATCAAATCCTCATATTTTCCATTGATAAAAAGCTCATCCCTCAGATATGCCTCCTGACGATAGCCAAGCTTTTCATTCATCCGTACACAGGGTTTATTGTAGGCAAGCACTCTTGACGTCAACTTGTGCAGTCCCAGCTGCCTGAACGCGTAATCCAGTATCAGGTTTCCGGTTTCCGTTCCAATGCCCCTGCTTCGCGCGCCCTCTGAGCTTAAGAACAGTCCCCACTCCGCCCTCCTGTTTTCCTCATCAAAATTCTGAATATATACAGAACCAAGCGGTGTGTCATCCATTCTCGAACAGATTACAAACTGGTGGACAGCGCCCTTAAATACTTTGTTCTCGAGCCAGTCCATATGTTCCTGCCTGCTTATCTTCTCCCTGTATATAAAATTATTGACAACGTCGGGGGCATTGCGCCATCCAAGCACGCGTTCCGTATCTTCTGCCGTGATGGGTCTTAAATATATTTTTTCGCCCTGTATTTGAAAGTCTTTGTCCACTGGTTTCATATTCCTGTTTATACTCCTTTTCGTTTTAATTCATACACATCAAATGCTATTGCAGATGACGGCGTGCGTATCTGGTCAACTCGTTTCGGCTCTATCGTTATCCTTCGTTTTTCATAATACTGTATCAGCCATCCAAGTTCCTTGTCCGCGTCCGCGATAAAGTATGTTTTTGTACGGTTATCCGTCTTTGTGCCGCAAAGGGCGCCCTGTATATCTTTCAAGCCTTTTCTCGACAGTTTTTGTCTTGTCAGCGGGCTTTTTGCTGCCCATCCTCCACAGACATCAAAATTTTTGTACGTGTTATCCACAAAAATCCCTTTGCCAGAAAATATTTTTTCTGAGTATGGAGCGCCTTGATAGGAGGTCGACGAATACACATCTATAATATAATAATTATTTCCATTTTTCCGGCAATAATCCATCATGGCATTCCACCGTGCATCGGCTTCTGCACGGTTTCTATACTCTGACTCGACGCTTTGCAGGTTTCCGTTAAATGCGATCAGCGCAGTCACGATACATAGAATATAAAACAGAGACCGCGCCGCCCGAAATGCAGTCTTGACCCGCTGCTTTGGCACCATATCGCAAATACCAAATCCTGCTATCACAACAAGCTCCATCATGAGGAGCGGTATGGTAATTCTGTCAGGAAGTCTGTTTACCATATATAAATATAACCAGATTACGCACCGCACAGTCAGGATACCCGCCATTTTCAATCCGGCAGCCAGACGCAGCTTCCCCTCTGCCGGAAGGAGGCATACACAGAAATATATTACATAAGCCGCTATGACTGCAATGCTGATGACCGACCGGGATGAGAAGTCTTCCGGAAGCTGCGCTGTCCTTCCTGAAACAAGCGCCCCTATTGCCTGCAAATCTTCAAATAACTGATTCTTATAAAGCCACACGGCTTCCCCGACACTGTTTTTGCTGACAAAGCCAAATGTGTCTTCCAACCCCGTTCCCACATCTACATGCTGTCCTGCCATCTCCTCCTGGTAGGATACAATTGCTTCAAGCCTCCATGTGTCAATGGAATCGTCAAGTGCAAAATTGTAGTTTTCCAAAAGTGTGTAAGACTCCCTTGACAATCCTATAGAATCATAAAATTCCCTGTTGTTCTCGTATGGAGGAAGCCCATAAAAGTCATATAACTTTGTCCTTGCATCAAAGAAGCCCCTGAAACTGCTCCACTCTGTTCCCTTGTATGCCAGCATGTCGAGTGAGTACACAGCCGCCATGCACAGAAGCGCAGTGACAATCAGCATTATATATTTCTTGAAATTTGCGCTGGTAAATATTTTTTCCTCACAAAACCATTTTGCCAATCCTGCAAGCAGCAAAAACGGGAGCAGCATTACACAGACCCTTGTGCGAATTAGAAATGCCAGCACAACAAGAAGCAGCGGCAGCAAATTTTTCCTGAAAAATACGGAAGGCTTGTCCGTTTTCGGTGTTGTAATAAACAGGAACACTGCACCTGTCATACAGATTCCCGCGGTCACGCTGTACTGTATAATCACAAACTCCCGCAGGAAAAGTCCCAGAACCAGAACCGCCTCCGCTGTGAGTGCCATCATTTTTGCCCGGGTACTCTGCATGATTGAAAGAAGCCGCAGTGCAATCAGGTAAAATACGCCAAACTGGCACAGACACAAAAACAAGCCATACCACGGTATTGTGGGAATGGCCTTGTAAAAGAGCGCAATACACCACCCTAAAGGATACAGCATCTGAATACAGAATCCACTCGGACTCCCTGTATATGCTCCTGATAAAATATCCTTTATCATGGTATCGTCATTTAAATCATAATAAAATTCAAATTCAACAGATAAAAACAGTACAAGCAGCAATGTAAAAAATATTGCACCACACACCCTTACTGCCTTTACCCCTGTGCGGTCATCCATCATACGTGATAGAACTCCTTCACCTTGCGAACTATATAATCAACCTCCGACGGCATCAGTGAATAAAACATTGGCAGACGCACCAGCCTGTCACTTTCCTTTGTCGTATATACATCCTCGCCTGCAAACCTGCCAAACCGGATTCCGGCAGGGGCTGAATGAAGCGGAACGTAATGAAATACTGCCCAGATACCATTCTCCTTCAAAAACGCTATCAGCCGGGTGCGTTCCTCAAGATCTTTTACTTTGATATAATACATATGTCCGTTATGCACACATCCCTCTGGAACGCTGGGAAGATCCAGAATCCCCTTTTCCTGAAGCGGCTGTAACCGTTCATCATACTGACGCCACAAGGCAAGACGCTTGTCCGTTATCTTGTCAACCAGCTCAATCTGCGCCCACAGATAAGCCGCATTCATGTCGCTTGGAAGATAGGATGAACCATAATTCATCCACCGGTACTTGTCAATCTGCCCCCGGTAATACTGGGATCGGTTTGTCCCTTTCTCCCGGATGATCTCGGCATCCTCAATAAACTTTTCGTCCTGAATCAGCAGCGCGCCGCCCTCGCCCATGCTGAGGTTTTTGGTCTCATGGAAAGAATAACACCCAAAGTCTCCTATTGCGCCAAGCTGTTTTCCCTTATAAGAGGCATTCATTCCCTGTGCCGCGTCCTCCACAACAAAAAGTTTGTACTTTTTTGCAATCTCCATAATTTTGTCCATCTCACACGCGACACCCGCGTAGTGAACTGGCACGATCGCGCGTGTTCTCTCAGTCACTGCCTGCTCAATCAGATTCTCGTCAATGTTCATGGTGTCTGGTCTGATGTCGACAAAAACAGCTTTGGCACCGCGCAGCACAAAGGCATCCGCCGTCGATACAAATGTATAAGACGGCATAATGACCTCATCCCCCTCCTTGATGTCAATCAGCAGCGCCGCAAGCTCCGTTGCCTGTGTGCAGGAAGGTGTCAGAAGACATTTGGCTGCACCGGTTTTTTCTTCAATCCACTCACTGCATTTTTTCGTGAACGGACCATCGCCGCATATTTTCTGATTTTCAACTGCCTGTCTGATATATTCCATCTCCCTGCCCGTATACGGCGGTACGTTAAAATGAATCATTCCAATCCTCCCTGCTGACAATTCTTGTTTATTACTTTATTAAAACTATATTACACACTCACCATGCGTTTTGCAAGGTTTTACAGGTAATTATTTCCTTTTGATGTAACAGCGGGTTACTGTTCACACCTACGCCAAAGTAGTGGGAATCATGCGCCTAAATGCTTGCCTTTTAGCATTTTGTGTGCAAAATCTGTTATAATTCACACCTCAATAACTTATAAGCTGATGAAAACTGGCATTGGTGTGAATTGTAACAACAGCGGTTACTGTCTGCTCCGTTCCAGTAACAAATAACAAATACCATATCCTGTCTGAACAGTTCCCTACTGCGCGGCATAGACAATATACCCTGCATTTTTGAAACATTCCGCGTAGTGGTTCGCCTCCATAAATTCCCTGACAATCCTAAGCTTTTTGTAGGCAAATCCGTCCGCCTCAGTCAGATGTTCTATCCGGGAACGTCCAAATATGATAACCGGAAAAGCTTCTGTTTCGTCCGTGTTCCTGTCCTGTGCCGCCAGATGGTCAAGCTGTTCCTGAAAGCTGTCTAGTCCATACGAATCCAAATCAGGCCACGTCGAGGATATTGCCGGTTCCATGTCAAGCAGATACGCCAGCGCTGGGACATTTCCATATAATATCACCTGTCTCTCATTCAGCGCGCTTTGATACAGATACGCGTCCAGCTCTGTCAGCTCCGCTTTCTTGTCCGCCGTTGTCAACAGGCCTGTCCCCGCATTGCTGCACAGGAGATGCAGGCGCTCACGACCGCTCTGCGCACCTGCATCATGAAACACAAAACCGATTCCGAACAGGACAGACTGCACCGACACACACGCAAGCACAAAACCAAACACCAGACGAAACGCAAACCCGTTTACTGACTTTTTGCTCTGTCGGAACATTTCTGATATTATCAGAATCGAGACCGGCAATACCAGAAACAGGTTGTTCACAATCGGATACAGACCATTATTGCTCCCAAGCGGCGTCACGAAGATAATGACAAGCAGAAATACTGCCCATATCCTGTAATCCTTCCTGATCCGTCTGCTTGACAGACACCATACACATATGGCAATCACACTCAGCAGATAAACTGTGACCCATTTATACATACAAAAGTTGTCAGTGTAGTCAAAGTCAAACATCCCTCTTCCATAACAGAACCGGAGCAGTACCAGCACGCCCAGGGCATAGCATACTTTCAATGCAGTCGTCACCTTCTTTTTCCACGCATGCTGTACAAACCGCCCCACCATGTAAAAACACAAAATTCCCGCTGCCATATAACCCACGAACAACAACAGCCACACACTATAGTTCAAATAGTCCCCAAACATCGCCCTGACCATTGATACCGGCTTATAGTCCGCAGCGTGGTCTGTCATGCCAAACAGCGAGGCAACCATTTGTGGGTAAGCGGATACGCCATAGCACACACTGATTGTCAGAAGCGGAACAATAACTCCTGCTATATATCCGCCAACGCAGAATAATGTACGTATCAGCAATTCCTTAATCCATGTTATTTTATTACCGGACTTGTCCGTGTAAGACTGCCGTTTCCAGAAGCAGTCGCACCATACCGGCAGAATCAATGCCATATATGTAACATTTGGCATTCTCACCGCAACACAAAGCCCCAAAATAACACCCGATATAACAAAGCATGTTTTTTTATTTTTTGTAATCGCCTCAAACAATAGAACTGCGGCCGCCGTCATAAACAGGTAACCCAGATAATGATATAAAATAACAGTCGGTGCCCAGCAGAGTGACAACGCTGTTATCTCTGCGGTGAACAATAAAAAAAATAAGCCCTGCCGGTTCTGTCCATATCGTTTCCACAGATACAGATACACGCCTGCTGCCACCGCCCCGACCAGCAGTCCACAGTAAACATTCATGCCCGCCCAGCTGTATCCAAAAGGAAGCTTCGACAGCATAACACCTATTACATTTGCCAGATAGGTTGCAAGTTTCCACGTCTCATACACAGTTTCAAAAAAGCGGTAATTGCCGAGCGAATATCCTGCATCCATCAAATCAATCCCTACAGCTGCGTGGCGAAGCGGGTACAGGAGAAGCGCCAAAGCAGGAAGTACCGTAAACGTGCTTTTCTGCCGGATCAGCTCAATTAGCGTACACGCCAGATAAACACCTGTCACAACGACAATCATATGCCCGAGCATTCCCAGGACAGAATCTGCCTGCGCATCGCAGCGGAGCCATTTTGTCCATTCATATCGGATATTGACATGCTCATGAATCAGATAGACGCCAAACGATGCACCGGCAAAACGTTCAACCGGTTTTCTGAACCGCTCCAAAATCCGCGCCGCCCTATTCTGCCCTTGTCCTGGGGCAAACGCAAGGAACAGCCCCACCGCCCCTGTATAGCAGAACAGGAAATTATAAGTATACCCATAATTAATCATATCCTGAAGTCTTGCGGTTTTCAGATACATCATCCGGATGATGAAAAAGGACGCAAAGATCACAGCCACGCTTCCAAAATAAAGCGCCACCGCCCTCCACCTAGCCTTCAGCAGTCGTATTCCATAGCGTCTAAGATATGCCCCTGTCAGGTATAAAATCATAAACCAGACACAATCGTAGCCCAGATTATCCCATGGAAGCCGCATCGGAATAACCGTTTTGGAAATGCAGAAAAGCAACAGGAAACCAGTCAGAAGGTACCTGACCTGTTTCTCCCCAAGATAGGAAAACCCCGCATTGATAAAGGGCATCATCAGACAAAGGATCACATACGACGACGCAAACCAGTAATGCTCTGTCACAATCGGAAAGCAGTAAGTGAATGCCTGGTAAATATCGAACTCCTGTGCACCGATAATCACCGCGCCAAACCCTATAACCACAGAATAAAAAAATACCTGTTTCCAAATTTTCAACGGTCTTTGCAGCGCATCCCAAAAGGTATGTCCATTCCCATTTTTCATTCCTGCCGGTGTATCCACACCAAAATATCCGCTAATCAGTACATATACATTCACAGCTACCAGGCAAAACGCCTCGATAAGCCACGCCGCATACCCTGAAGCTGTCATGTCCGATCTTGCCGGATCGCCCAGCAGCCCGCCTTTGCCCAGATAGTGCAGACTCACAATCATCAGCATCGCGATGATGCGGAGCAGCTCATAGTTTAGTTGTCGTTCTTTTTTTGCCGCCATATACTCCCCCACTTCTGTCTCAAGTATTCTGCATTGTCAGTTGTCCTGCAATTCGCATTGCCCCTTTTCCGTCAATCAGACTTTTTTCCTGTCGGTTCAGTCGTTCTCTATACGTTTTGTCCAGAATACATCTTGTCACTGTCTGCGTCACACGCCCTGTCACCGACATGCCGTCATCCGCAAAGCATCCTGCATTGACAATGTCTGTAAGCATCTCCAAAGCCTCGGCGCCCTGCTGCTGATTCTTTGCAAAATAAAATACGATCATTGGCACACCCAATGCGCTGACCTCGTAGATTGTACTTCCTGTCGCAGATATCACTACATCGCTGCCCAACAGCAAACCACGCATATCCCTTACGTTTTCATGTATGATTATGCCCTCACATGACAGATACCTGCGTCTTAGGTCGTCCGCAAAACGGTTAAACGGTCCGCTGACCAGATGCAGCCGTAATTTCCTTTCTGCGACAAGCGTGCCTGTAAAACGATCCTTTATCAACGCATCGACAAAAGATGCTGTTGCAAAGTACGGGTCGCTCCCGCCAGTCGTTATCGTGATATCTGTCACACTGTCTGCGACCCTATATGACGACGGCTCCTGAAATGCTTTTCTGAGCGGCATGTAATCCACCCCTAACAACACTTTGTCCGGATATGTCTGTGTCGTCGTATTATTTATCTGTAGAGGTGTATAATTCTGTGCAAGATCTGGTGCATAAATATTATAATTTATCAGCAAGTCGACCGGATAAGGCTGTCCCATATCCTCAAAACACGCCACCCGCACAAGTTTTTTCAGCGCAAGGTAATACGCCCTGCTTACCTGATAGCTGTCCACAAGCAGCACATCCGCATTCTTGTCAAACAAATCTGCAAGCAGTACAGGCTCTCCCATCATATTTTTATAGTCCGTATTCAGCACTATAGCGCGAAATCCTCTGTCCTCTATCAGGCCTCTGCAGCCCGTGTCCGCCGTAATAAAAGTCGGCGAAAGCTCTGCCGCAGCCTCCGCGACAGACAGGCAGCGCATCACATGTCCCATCCCGATATCCGTATTCCCGTCCGCACGAATGTATAACATGTCCGCTCCTCCTAATCGTTTCGCACTATCCTGCGTATCAGCACGAACGCTTCCGCACGCTCCATTCCGGCAGCCATGCCGCGCGTTCTGGAGAGCACGTCCATGCCTGTCAGACTCCTTGGATGCGGAAATGTACAGAGCTCAGACACATAACAGTTCATCGCCTGCTCCTTCTTTTCATAATAGTCTGTAATATCGACAAACACGTTGGGACAAAAAGCCGGCTGGACACTGTAATCAAAATTCCACTCTGACGAAGACAGTGTCTCAAAGCCAAGAATTTCCTCAACACAACAGTCCGCCATCGGTCTTGTCGCTGTGAGAACCGCACGTGCCGTACACTGGTGGTCAATATTCAAGTCTCCACTATAATGCGTATAAATAATCTGTGGCTGCAGCTTATGAATCATCTGCTCCACGGTCTTGACAATGTCCAACAAGTCAACGCTGTCAAAGCGGTTGTCTGGAAAATAAGCAAAAAACACATCCTGATATCCGATTTTCTTTGCACTTTCCAACGTATTTTTATGAAGCGCCTCAACCACATCCAGGCTGGTATCCTCCCTGTGCTCTCCGCGCGAAGTCTGTCCCTCCCCCAGAATCATCGCATACACCTGGTCGCCATGCGCCACATGTCTTGCCACTGTTCCGCCAACGCCAAGTATCTCGTCATCCGGATGTGCTGCCACAACCAATACTGTTCTCAATTCCCACACCGTTCCTTTCTTATATACATATATACATTTTATTTTACATTCTTCATTCCTTTTTCCGAAAAACAACACGCGCCGAAAGTTCCTGTCCGTCTCCGGAAACCGCGGCATCTGTAAACTCCAGCCTGTAATCGCCGAAACGAATAAATGCCTGTGGATATCCCTCTGCATCAAGCATCCGAATATAATCATATATCGTGTTCATTTCCATATCAGATGTTATCTCGCTATCCTCAGGCTTTCTTCGTTTAAATATCACAGGTTCTCCTTCCTGTGGAATAGGTGTTATTTTTTCTTGCAAGAGCTGTGGAATCATTTCCCTGAAAATAATTTCTGAACAACGCACAAAAATCTCCTGCGCACTTCCTTCAAGGGATAACGCATGTTTCATATATATGGGTCCGCCATCCAGCCTTTCAGTCACTTGAATCGCTGATATCTTTGTCTCTTTATGTCCACGCACAATCAGATTCTGGAGCGGACTTCCGCCCTTTCCGTATGGTAAATCCGTCATATGAAATACAACGCACTCCCAATTATCTGTTATTTCCTTTGGTATCATATACGACCAGTGCGGCAGAAAAATATAATCCGGTTTAAAATCACATACGTTACTTACACTTAATTCTTCCCTAGCCGTATAAATAACAATGTCATGCATTCCCTCATACTTTTTCTGTAATACTTGAGCGCGCTCAATGTTCCATGACTTTATTGTTGCGATTATAATCCTCATGGCAAAACTCCTTTTCCTGCGTTTCTGTTGTTATTTTAATAATTCCAGCTCAAACTGGATATATTCCGGCTTCTCTTTTCTAGTAAAACCGCATCGCTCAAATGCCCTTGCTGAAGCGGTATTTTCATACTTTACCTGCCCCGTCAGTTTTGTAACATCCGATATTTTATCAAATAACACACGTTGTCGAATCAGCTGAAGCAATCTGCTTCCATAACCTTTCCCACGCTTTGCGGCACAAATACTGTAATCAATAACACCCTCTCCTTTTTCGACATTCAGCCGAATCTGTCCTATCGGGCATTCACCCTCGCACAGGATGTACTGGTAAACGGTTTTGTCTGCCAGCATTTTTGAAAACCACTTTACATGATTTTCATAGGTAATCTTTTCTGTATGGAATGCATTTTTCCTGACCGTATCATCATTCGCCCACACAAAGAGTAAATCCATATCCGACTGACACACACTGCGCAGATGCAGCCTATTATCCATACCAGCCTCTTTTAAACCAGTCGTATCCATCCGTGCCTCCTACAATATCACTCAATGTCTTCAAACGCCAGTGGTGTTCCACGGCTGATATCATGCTTCGCTTTTTTTCCGAGCACTTCCTTGTAATGCTTCGGCTTCAGACCATACGCCGGTCTGATACTCCTGATATTTTCGGGTGTCAGCATCTCTCCAGCGGCAATATCCTTTACAACAAATAGAGAGCGCCGGAAACAGGCATTTGTCTCCTCCTGCCTCGATACCCCATAGCTGACTTTTCCCATTGCCCGCTCAACTTCGCGCACCTGCTGCACCATATCGCGGAACTCATCAGGCTCCATCGAAAAACTCGAGTCAGGATTTTTGACAGCGCGGCTAATGCAGAAATGCTTCTCAATGATACTGGCGCCCATGGCAACTGCTGTCGCAGCGCTGAAAGCCCCCATCGAGTGGTCGGACAATCCTACCGGTATGTCAAAACGTTTTTTCATATCGCAGATAGTGCGCAGATTCATCTCTTCATGCCTTGCCGGATATGCGCTTGAACATTTCATCAATGCAAGCTGCCTGTTTCCGACACTGTATATCGCCTCAACCGCCTCATTGATCTCCTCAATCGTTCCCATCCCAGTCGACATGATGATTGGTTTGTTTTTTGATGCAATGTATTCAAGAAGCGGTATATCCACCAGTTCAAAGGAAGCCACTTTATAAAAGCTTACACCAAGTTTCTCCAGAAAATCCACAGAGTTATTATCAAATGGTGTCGAGAGAAAATCAATCCCCGCCTTTACCGCCTCGTCCCGAAGCTTGTCCTGCCACTCCCACGGTGTGTAAGCCTTCTGGTACAGTCCATAGAGGTTTTCTCCCTCCCATGTGCCCTTTTCGATTTGAAAGTACGCATTATGACAGTCAATCGTCATCGTATCCGCTGTATAGGTCTGTATTTTTACACAGTCCGCCCCTGCCTCCTTGGCCACATGAATCATTTCAAGGGCACGCTCCATGCTTCCAGCGTGATTTGCCGACATCTCTGCTATTATATAGACAGGTGCACCGTCCCCTACCATTCTGCCATTTATATTGATCATACTGCTCATATCTTCCTCCATTCAATCCGCTGCGCCCTATAACGCTAACCGCCATGATTTCAGACTAACCGCCATGATTCCGCTCTGCGGAATCTCAAATCTGTGTTCTCACACTATATCCTTACATCCTCACATCGTAATAATTTGTATTTCATCTCGGCAATTTTCCAGTCCTCCGGCGTATCAATATCCTGCACATTGATTTCGTCCTGTATAAACGGAACGACATTCTCCATCCAGATTGCTTTCTGTCTCTGGAAGCTCTCCACATTCAGGCAGTAAAACTGTCCGCAGTCATGATAATATGGCTCCAGGTCCTGTGAGCGTTTCGCCATATTTTCAGGCCATTTCGGCATCAGTCTGCCATCATTGATAACAACACAGCGCTGCGGCGGAAAAGAAAACTTCACAACCGGAATCACGCTGTCCGCCTTCTCTTGTTCAAGAAGCATCATTGCTGTCTTGATGGCATTTGATGTCACAAAAGGCGCTGTGGGATAGATACAGCAGGCCCTGCCAAAATGCATTCCAATCCGCTCATAGGATTCTATGACTTCCGCAATTACATCTGCTGTCGTCGCAAAGTCATTGGACGCCTCCTTACTCCTAAAAAAAGGTACTTTTGCGCCGGCTTTTTTTGCCGCCTGCGCGATTTCCTCGTCATCTGTCGAGACCATAACTTCATGAAACATGCCTGTCTGCAGCGCCGCTTCAATACTATATTCCAGAATTGGTCTCCCTAAAAAAGGCTTTATGTTCTTTCTGGGAATCCTTTTGCTTCCTCCCCTTGCCGTGATAATTGCCACACTTTTCATATTCATTCTCCATACTGCCCATTTTTTAATGTTTTTTCACTATTCACAACATGCAATAGCCAAATTCCTGCGAATTTGAGCCTTGGCACAAATTTGCCGTGCGAAAAGTCTGGTTAGTGAATAACCAGACTATTTTTTATAGTAATCGACTATTTTCATGACTGCCTGTATCACATCTTCAACATCCTTGTCCGTCATTGAATAATAAAGCGGCAGGCTCATCATTTCCTCATAAAGCTTCTCCGCATTAGGGCACAGCCCCCTCCTGTAGCCAAGCTTTTCATAATACGGGTGCCAGTACACGGGAATATAATGCACATTGCAGCAGATGTTCTCAGCCGCCATCGCCGCAAAAAAACCTTTGCGGTCAATACGCAGCATCTCAGGCTTTATCCGCAGTATGTAGAGATGCCTCGTTGTGTCAGACTCAGAGATTTCCTGCTGGACAAAAAGCTCTGGTATCGCTGCGAATGCTTCATTGTATTTGTTTACAATCTCCCTGCGTCTCGCAGAAAACATCTCCAGCTTATCCAGCTGGCTCAGAATCAGGGCGCACTGGATATCTGTGATTCTGTAATTGTACCCAAGCTCAATCTGTTCGTGATACCACGAACCATGACTTGCATGTTCAAAAAAAACCGCATCCTTTGTAATGCCGTGTGAGCGGTAAAGCGCCAGCTTCTCATACAGTTCGTCAGAATTTGTAAGAACCGCTCCGCCCTCCCCGCCTGTGATGGTCTTTACCGGATGAAAACTGAACGCTGTCATGTCCGCGATACCGCCGACCGGCTTTCCCTTATATTTTGTACCAATCGAATGCGCACCGTCCTCTACCAGCAAAATCCCCTTATCACGGCAGACCGCAAGCAGTTCGTCAAGCTGGGCAGCCTGTCCCGTATAGTCTACAGCCACCACTGCCTTCGTCCTGTCTGTTATCTTCTCACAGACACTATCCGGATCAATATTGTAGGTATATGGATTGATATCCGCAAAAACCGGTTTTCCCCCGCAGTAACGTACACAGTTTGCAGATGCCGCGAAGGTAATCGGCGAGGTAATCACTTCATCCCCCTCACCGATACCTGCCGCCATCATTGCAATATGGAGCGCTGCTGTTCCATTGCTGCACATCACAGCATGTTTTGCCCCAGACAGGGCACAGAGCCGCCGCTCGAGCTCCGGTATCTTCGGTCCGCACGTCAACGCATCACTCACAAGAACCTCCGATACGGCCTTGACATCCGCCTCGTCAATATACTGATGTCCATAATATAGTTTCGTTTCCCTGACCGGAATCCCTCCGGCAATCGCTGGTTTATCCATCCTGGCACTCATTCCCTTTCCATTCATATATCCTTCATTGTTGTCAAAACCGCCAAATTGGGACACTACACATATTTGCTGTCTTAATCGTGCAAATCTGTCTTCAAAAGCGCCCGAATCTGCTCCACAGAAAGCCACTGTGTGTTGTTTCCCGAAGAATAATAAAATCCGTCTGCAACCTTTTTTCCGCTTGGATTCGGGCGCTTTGACTCCTGCCAGAACATCTGCGGATAGATGATAAAGTTTTTGTCATATTCATACGTAGTCATAGAATCCTCCTCCGTTATCATCACCTCATGCAGTTTTTCACCTGGCCGGATACCAGTCTCTACCGTCTTCATGCCCGGCGCCATCGCTTCCGCAAGATCCGTTATCCTGAACGAAGGAATCCTGCTGATAAATGTCTCGCCGCCTTTCGCCTCCTCAAGCGCCTTAATCACAAGCTCCACTCCCTGCGTAAGGCTGATCCAGAAACGTGTCATCCGGTAATCGGTAATCGGAAGCGCGTCCGCTCCCTCGTCAATCAGTTTCTGGAACAAAGGAATCACCGAACCGCGGCTTCCCGCCACATTTCCGTATCTCACGATGGAAAAATTCAAATCCTTGGTGCCACAGTATGCATTTGCAGCGATAAACAGCTTATCCGACACAAGTTTTGTCCCGCCATACAGGTTCACCGGATTGACTGCCTTGTCCGTAGAAAGCGCCACAACCTTTTTAATTCCAGTGTTGAGCGCCGCATCAATGATATTCTGGGCACCATTTACATTCGTCTTGATTGCTTCATTCGGATTGTACTCGCATGCAGGCACCTGCTTCATCGCCGCTGCGTGGATTACATAATCAACACCCTCAAAAGCGCGCTTCATTCGCTCATAGTCGCGCACATCCCCGATAAAAAAACGCAGCTTCTCTTTATACTTTACAAAATCATTTGCCATCATCCACTGCTTGAACTCATCCCTTGAATATATAATAATTTTCCTGGGATTATAATGTGTCAGCACATATTCTGTAAAACATCTTCCAAATGATCCCGTACCGCCTGTTACCAATATCGTTTTATCATCCAATAACATACATTTTCCTCCAAAATTGCAATCTTCTATTCCAGATTTTACCACAGATTTATCCATACGTCAAAATTACATAGCATAAACTATTCATTAAATACCATGCTTGCTTTGACTTCTTTTGTAATTTTGTCATAAACGATAATATTCCATCTGCTTCCCGCCTGATAATGGTCAATATCGTCAATCAATACCTGATATACGCCGCCAAGCTTTATCAGGACAAGCTCACTTTCGCCAATTTTCATATGCCTCATGCCGTTCTCTTTCCACGTTACATCAAGTGCCACCTCTCCATCCTGGTATACCCACTGATGCACGCGTTTTCCACTTCCCGATTTGGTGTCCGTCACAATCATGACATAGTCTTCATCGTTCCTGACCCTGTCAAAACACTCCTCCGCGCTTGTCGATGCCATAAACTCCTGCCAGCCGCTTCTGCGCTGGTACTGACATGCCCTGTCCCATGAATTGCCACCTTTTTCTTCGTTCCGTCTATCCGGCAGATTAAAGTTCGCCTGAATAAATGCTCCCAGATGACTTGTAACCTTTGCTGCTCCAAAGTCATTGAGGTGCTCCCCGTCCCTGAAGTCATTCGCTGGGTCAAGCTCCAGTTCCCCACTGTGATAAAGTTCATTGTAATCCACAAACAATAGTCCGCGTTCACCAGCAAGCTCCCGAACAGCCTCTGTGTCATACCTGTGCCAGTTTTCGTTTGGCGACTTGAACAGCAGCAGCTCCACATTTTTCTTGCCGCACAGCTCTATCATCTCGTCAAGACAGGCAATACTTGCCTCCTCAATCCAGGCCTCCCCCTCGTCATAGTCATAACAGTTCAGATTTACAGCATTTTCCGACACGGACTGTGTTTCCAGATATCCCTTTGTATAGTTTGTCTTATCCTGACAGAAATATGTATAGTCAAGCTTACTTAACTCTTTCCACCGGTCATGATATCGGAATATCGGAAAAACATATGAAAAAAACGCTCCATCTACAGTTCCCACCGACCGATAAATGCACTTTATCTTGTCCCATGAAAGCGGAATATCCGTAAATCCCCAGCGGAATGCCGATTCATTTTTGCTATTGATACTATTGCCCGTCAGCATATTAACTTCGAGTGCCACCACCTTAGGCTTCTGCACTTTCAGCGCCTCCTTTAGATACAGGCTGGAAATATGCATTGGCTGCGACGAACTGCCAAAATCATAGGCAGCTATGCCATATTCTTCATACAAAATCAGCGGATTCACTGTACAGAAGCTGTTGCTGCTTCCTATTATAACCATGTCGATATCATTTCTTTTTTCTGCATAGAAGCCATTGACAATTGTCGTGGAATCACCGATAAACTTTGCCCGCACAATTCTGCCGGCTGCTGTGAGCACCAGTCCCGTAAACACAAAAAAGGATATCACGGCGGCAATTCTTGACATTTTCATTTTCCCTGACAAAACAAACCTCCCCCTGCACATCAAAACTGAAAATAGATAAACTGTGCCGCGTCATATCCATCTCCATACACGCCAAACACAATTACCAACACCAGCAGCGCCGCTACAATCACATACTGCACAGCAAGGCACTGCTCCTTTACCAGACTGTCAAACAGTGCTTTTTTTCGCACATAATATGCATCAACTATAAGCAGTATCAAAATTCCAATCCACAAAACGCCCATTTCCTTTCTGTCAAGTCCCAGATGATAGATTGATTCGTCAAAAAGCGTCCACACATCAAACTGCAGAAACATTCTCTGAATATAGTACACACCATCGCCCACCGTATCAGCGCGGAAAAACACCAAAGAGAGCACAAACAAAAGAAACGTGCAGACTCCCTGAATAAACTGACAGCCGAAAGACTTCACACGCACACCGAAAAACCCATTCAATTTTGTCCTGAATGGTCTTGTGATATCGCCGATTATGATGTACATGCCCTGAATAACTCCCCACACTACATAATTCCAGCTCGCCCCATGCCAGAGACCGCTCGTGGCAAAGGTTACCATACTGTTGAAGTATTTGCGCGGTCTGGAACAGCGGTTTCCTCCCAGCGGTATGTACAGGTAATCCCGAAACCATGTGCTCAGCGATATATGCCAGCGCCGCCACAGCGCACTGACACTCGTCGAAAAAAATGGCGCCTCGAAATTCACCATAAGCTCAATGCCCAGAATCTTTGCCGCCCCTATCGCGATGACAGAATATCCTGCAAAGTCACAGTATATCTCCACGGCAAACAAGACTGACGCCAGCAGCAGCGCCATTCCGCTATACATATAGTATTGGTCATACACCTGATTCACTAGCACTGCAGCCCGATCCGCTATGACCATCTTCATAAAAAATCCCCACAGCATCATGAGCAGTCCTCTCGTGACCTTGTCAAAATCCCACAATTTCTCATGTGATATTTTTTCAAGCTGTCCCAGAAGATGCCCGCTTCTCTCGATTGGCCCCGCAACAAGCTGCGGAAAAAAAGATACAAACAACGCATAACGGATAACATTCTTCTCAGGCTTGACTGTTCCCCGGTATACATCAATTACATACCCCAATGCCTGAAATGTATAAAATGAAATGCCTACCGGCAGTAGGATGTCAAACTCCGGCACCGCGATTTTCACGCCAAACACAGCCAATGCAGTGCCAATTGCTCCATGCACAAAATAGAAATACTTGAAAAACACAAGAATCGCAAGATTTACAGCAAGTCCCGCAACCAGTATTCGTCTGCGTTTTCTCTTTTTGTGCCCGTTGTCCACACCGCCCATAAACACAGCGCACAGGTATGTAGTTAATGTGGAGACCAATATCAGAAGCGCATATTGCGCATTCCATCCCATGTAAAAATAGTAGCTTGCCGCTAATAACCACAGCTGCCGGAGTCTTTTGGGAATCACATAATACATTAGCACGACAACCGGAAAAAAAATTAAAAATTCATAAGAAGTAAACTGCATATCTGCCCCTGCTTTTATTTATGCCTGCGTTTCGCCGCTGCCAGTCCTCCGGCGTATCTTATTACGGTAAAAATACAACAGGCGAAAGTAAATCATAAATTTGAACGGCGACTGCATATGCATTGCCGCAAGTTTCTTCTGTTCGTCATCAAACGCCTTCTGGTAATAGATATTGTCCTGAAAATCAGGAAATTCATGTTTCATTCCCTCCGCAATCAGCTTCAGGAAGCCAAGTTTTGGCCTTTTGATGCCAAGCATATACGTAAAGAGTGTATTCATATAATAAAGCTTTGAAAAAGCAAACTCAAACTCCTGCCTGTATGGCTTGTAAATGCCGTATTTCCGCGCCTCCTCTATCAGGCGTTTCCCCATCAGCAATCTAGCCTCACACTTTTCCATGCTGACTGCATGAACGGTGGAGGCATCATGCTGGTAATAGTAGTAAAGCGGTTCCTCAACCTTCTCAAAATGTGTAAAATGCAGCATCCATATCGGCGATGCACAGTTGTCCTCATAAAAAGTTTTCTCGGGAAATCTCAGGTGATTATCGTCAATCACAGACTTCAGATAAACCTTGATAACCATGCTGCCCGGATTCATGACAAGCTTTTTATAGCGTTCATGGTCAAGAACCCCTGTCTGGTCAAGCGTATTGTTCGGCAGCACCTTTCCGACATTCATGGTATGCTCACAGACCATGCAGTAATCGCATCCCACAACGTCTGCCCCCGTTTTCTCCGCTTTTTTTATCAGTTTCTCATACATGTCGGGCGCAACCCAGTCATCAGCGTCCACAAAGCCAATCCATCTACCGCGCGCCACGTCAATGCCCTTATTGCGTGCGCCGCCCTGCCTCATATTCTCATATAACTGTATCGCCTTGAATTTCCACGGATATTTCGACTCATACTCCCTCAAAATTTCAAGGGATTCATCGGTTGATGCGTCATCAACCGCTATGATTTCATAGTCCGCAATTGACTGGTTAATCAGCGAGTCCAGACAAAACCTGAGCTTGTCGTCAGCCGCCATATTATACACGGGTACCACTATGCTAAGCTTCATAATCTGCCACCACTTCCCTTCTGTTACTTAATTTGCTCTATCGTTCTTTTATAATCGCCCCATCCTCTACTCTAAATACCATATCACACTTTTCAATGGTCTGTAACCTGTGCGCTATAATAACAAGTGTTTTTTTGCCATGCAGCCTGTTCACAGACTCCATAATTGCCGCCTCCGTGTCATTGTCGAGCGCAGAAGTCGCCTCATCGAGTATCAGCACCTCGGGGTCATTATAAAGAGCCCTCGCAATACCGATTCTCTGGCGCTGTCCGCCGGAAAGCCTGATTCCACGTTCCCCAATGCCAGTATTTATCCCCTCCGGAAGCGTTTTTACAAATTGGTCAAGCTGTGCCTCTTTTAACGCATACCAAAGTTTTTTTTCGTCAATCTCCTCCTCGGGAATACCAAATGCTACATTTTTGCGGATATCCGCATCGAGCAGAAAAATCATCTGCGGAATATATCCTACATTGGCAAGCCACTCCCTGTAGTATTCCTGTATATCCACATCATCGGCAAGCACCCTGCCGCCCTGCAGCTTCAGCAGCCCTAGCAGGACATCAATAATCGTCGTCTTACCCGCACCGCTTGCCCCCACAATACCGATTGACTTGCCGATCGGAAACGACACCGTCGCATGGTCAAAAATCAGCTTGTCAGAATTGGGATAATGATAGGTGATATCGGAAAGTGTAATCGCCTTTGTGACAGGAAGCTTTTCCTTAGCCACAACCGCATAGGAAATATCTGTGTGTGCATCATCTGTCTCCTCGACGAGGTTATCACTTACATTAAAGAAAAACGGCTCGTTGAATGCCATGCTGGTCAGCTGGTTGTTAATGCGGCTTGCTGCAGGGAGCAGACGCATTGCCGCGATCCCAAATGCCGCAAACAGGGAAACCATCCCCGACACATCCGTCCCTGACACAATCAGTACCATAATATAGCCCAGCAGCCCTGCCATACATACCGTCTCAATTAAGAGCTTCGGTGTGTTGTTAAAAAGGCTGAACCGTTCCATTGCCTTCACATAGCCTTCGCCTACCTTGCAGTACTCGCCGATAAAATACTGCTCGCGCCCTGCAACCTTGATTTCCTTTATGCCTTGTACAGTCTGTGATATCCATGCAAACATGGAAGCCCCGTAATCCTGATTTTCCTTACCTGTGCGGTTCATAATCGGCTTGATAATATTTTTGATAACAACAAGCGTCACAAGAAGAAGCACCGCAATTACCACTGTCATAAGCGGATCCTGCACCGCAAGTGCAATTACAAGAAATACTGCAACTGTCGCTTCAGATGCAATCTGCAGAACCGCCATTATCAGCGCATACATATTGCTGACATCCGCTGTAATGCTTCTCTGAATCACGGAAGTTTCTGCATCAAGATAGTACTCATATTCACGTCTGACAAAATTTTTCATCAGGCTTGACGCTGTCTTGAACTGGTTGCTGTACACAAACCGATACAAACTTCTCTGTAGAAAAAACTGAAATACATTTTTAGCTATATACAAAAAAATCAGGTACAAAATCGCCAACACAGAGAACTGCACCGTATCCTGCAAATTGAGAAGCGCACATATTCGCTGGTACGTTTCCCCCTGCTCGAGTGCCACCGGGTCAAGAATCAGCTGCACTACAGCCATTACCATCATCACAGCCCCTGTCTCAAGTCCCGCTGATATAATCATCATCACAAACAGTCTTGCCATGGCGCCCTTTTGTTTTTTATCCATCAATATATTTATCTTTTTTAATATCTTAAGCATTGCTCTCCATGCCTTTCCAACAAACCATTATTCATCAACAAGCGCAAGTCCTGCCTTTTTATTATACGCGTGCTTTTCAGGATCCTCATAAGCATCCCAGAAGGATGCTCCAAGGTTTAATTTCTCGTCCACAAAATCCATATTATTCAGCGCCGTAGTCACGATGGAAACTGCCTTTTTAATGTGAAGTCCCTCAAAAAAGTTCAGAACCTCCACCGGAAAACGCCCCCGCAGAACGACCGCATCAGGACAGAGCGCTGCATAATCTATCCTGTCCCGCGGATGTGGTTTTATCAATACCCTGTACCCTTTGCAGTACCTTGCTATCACATCAAGACAGACTCTTTTACGCGCCTCTACATCAACAGGATGCGGCTCTGTCAGAAAACACGCAAACGTCTCTCCCTCATATGATGGTCTAAGCTGTTGTGTCAGCTTGTCCGCGTCTTCGATAAATGCCCGTATCATCAGCTTTTTCTGCTCCGCTGTGAGCGCACGCTCAAGGGGCTTTCTCGGCTCCTCCACAAACCGCGGACAGTCCGTCGGGACAACGCTCCTGTCATTGATTTCCATGTCAATGCAGTATTTTCCCCAGCCATTCATAATAAATATCAGGTTATGGCGCGAAAACCATGTCTTTAGCTTAAAGTGTCCATGATTCGCGACATAGGCATCATCAAGATTCTTAAGGCAGTCAAGCCCGTCCTCCACTGCATGATAATAAATGTGCTTATAGTTTAGATAATATCCAATCGGGTCGCTGTCACAGAAAACATAAATATCCTCATATGCCCCAAAGTCAATCACCTGCATATACGGAACCTCGCATTTTGCAAGCTTTTTCGTAAAAATAATGCGGTTCACCATATGCTTTAAAATACTGCTGTAATTTTTCCTGTACTTTGCAAGCTCAGGAAAAAAATCCTCCCGCTTCTCGTCCAGCGCAATAACCGCATCAAAAATCCCTGTCTTTAGAAGCCTGTCCCCTAGGTTTTCAAAATCCGTGGAAATGGCGCTCAGTGCGATATCCGCCTTTTTATATGCGCTGGCAGGCATATCTCTTACCAGCTTCATTTCCTTTAAGATTGCCACATATACGTGATAAAATGTATGGCAGACGTACAGCCTGCTCTTTGTCTTCTTTTCCAGTCTCTTCATTCTGAAATTTTATTCCTCCGGCATTGGTTCCTGCTTTTCAAACAGACACTAATAGTATATGTCATATTCCGCACAATCACAACGTTTTTTATTCTTTGCTTCCTCTTTGCACTTTCGTGTACATATATCCCTCCCGCGGCGCAATCAGCGGCGCCGGACTCAATGGCCCTTCCTTTTCCGGCTCCACTTTTCCTTCCATCAGTCCCCTGCAGAACCGGTAAAGACGGTCAGCCGCCTCGCGTGGGTTCCACTCTCCAACCATGGTTTGGTACGCGTTCATACCAAGCCGTTTCCGCAATCCGCTGTCTTTGCACAGCTCCAGTACCTGTTCCCGAAATTCCTTAAAATTTCCATTTCTGAAAACAAAACCGTTCTGCCCATGTTTTATCAGAAACGGAACCGCCCCGATGCCATGCCCTGCGACAACTGCGCAGGCACTGTTCATGGATTCGTTGAGTACCGCCCCCCAACCCTCCAGATAATTGCTGGTGAACAGAAAAATATCCGATTCCTCCATAAAACGCCGTACATTCTGCGGCGGTTGAAATCCATGGAAAGTAACCTGCTGCTCCAGCCCCGACTGGACTACAGCCGCTTTCAGCTGTTCTTCCAAATCCCCGCCGCCTACCATATCCAGATGGAACGAAATCCCCTGCTGCTTCAGGTACTTTGCCGCCTTTATGGCATATTCCGGATGTTTGAGTTTCAGAAAGCGGCCTGCCCATAAAATCCGCACCTCCGGCCTGCCGTTCTGATCAAAATGCAGCTTCCGGAAAAATAAAGTATCAAGGTTATACGTATTCACCGCAGGAAAATACCCCCATACAAATTTCTTGTCCGGATATGCATGCACGATTTGAAAATCCGAAGCGACGTAGGCGCCATGACACAACAGGTAAACAGGCGCATCCGCGTAGCGCGTATGGTCTTCATATTTTTTCTTTCTGCCACGCGGCGAGACAGACTTCCACTGACCCTCGCGGTAGAGCCGCTCGCTGGCACGAATTACAATTTTACCCGCAGCCAGCCTTGGCTTGATATAACTCTCGTCCTCCACACCGCCAAACACCACAATGTCACTGTCCATTATAAGGCGTGCACATCGCTCGCATTCCTCATAGTACAATTTCAGATACGGAATCGACCGGATTTCGTTTCCCCAGCCCATCTTAATCCTGTCCGCCTCCATCGGGGAGGTCTGTATAAAGGCAAAATCCGCACCAAGCTTCTGGTATAATTCACCCGCCATCGGTATCTGGTGATGGTTAATATAATTCGATACAATTGTTAGTTTCATAATTATTGGCTCCTACAATAACTGATTCACGGTGTAGAATGTAATATCGCACGATAAATATCCAGAAGTCTCCTGTAGTTCGTGTCCGGATCGTGCGTACGCAGCGCATGTGCCTTTGCGTTGGATGACAGAAGTACTGCAAGTTTGTCATCTTCAAAAATACGCAGTATGGAATCCCGCAGTCTCTTAGGTTTATCCTTTGGATAAAGGATTCCGTCCCTTCCGTCATCGACCAGATTATGCACGCCGCCCACATCGGCAGACACAACCGGAACGCCCAAAAGCATCGCCTCACCGACAGAATTTGGCGAATTCTCAATTGCAGACGGGCATAAAAATACATGCGTTTTCAAAAACCGTGCACACATTCTGTCCGACTGCAGCCGTCCGACAAATTTCACATGATCCTGCAGCTTGTTCTTTTTTATCTGATTCAAAAGAAATTTACCATACCCGGATATTTTAATCTTATCCTTAATACTGTCGTTTGCGGTAATCACATCCCCCGCCACATAAACAACCGTATCCTCAAATTCCTCAATGATCTCAGGAAGAATGTCAATGACATAGTGCAGTCCCTTAATCGGATAATTTCCCTGGCTCAAAAACAGTGAATACCGCTCAATCCTGTCTATACTCCACGTGTCATGGTAAAAATCGGCTCGAAGCGTCTCATTCATAAAATGGTATTTTGCACTGGGCGCAAACCGCTTTGTCATCTCCCTGTCAAAATCTGTCCTCCCTGTGACATGCCCCACCATGGATAGCGCCTCTTTCTCATACTCACCGCGCTTTTCAAACTTTGCCTGCTGGTCAAACAACCCGTCTTTCTTCAAAATATCGCGGAATGTCTTTTTCTTCTGCACAGAATATGGCAGATCCGCCATATACACTTCTGCAATGGCACTGCACAATCCCTGTATTCCAATCAATGTCCGCTCCGGATGGTCAAATGCCCTGACACATGCGAGTGCATGTGGATATTCCGTGCCAAAAATATGGACGAGATCTGGCTCAAAATCCCTGATTATGGCACCCAGACTCTCCTCGAGACCCACATCATAATTTTCCGGATGAACCGTGTCCTCCCTGAAAATGTAATACGCTATGCCTTGCGTCTTATTCTTCACAAACAGTGAAGTGTCGCCTTTTACCATATTCAGATTCTCCGACGCCGGAAAACAGATTGCAAGCGTAATATCATTTCTTTCCTGGTCTGCCATCAGCTTGCTGGCAAGGCCGGAGAGCCACCCTTCCTTCACAACGATTTTCTGTCCCAGACTCTTTGCGATAAACGGAAGCATAATATTGCATAACCACAAAACTCTCATAAAAATCCCCCTTGCTGCCAACTACCCGCGCGTTTGGGCATCAGCACATATTTGCCGTGTGAAATCTTGATTTCACATTGCTTTCTTGTATATAGCTGTCTTTATCCTGTTGTACACAGCGGACAGATATTTACTATCCGCAATGGCGCTCCGAAGCGGTGCCAGCGTCAACAACATAATCAAACGGTATTTGTCCGCTTTTCTTCTGCCCATGTATCGGATGACAATTTCACGATGCTGACGGGCTGAACGCTTCCTGTTTTCTTTCGTCTCCGAGTAGCCTCCGCCTTCATATGACGCAACAACAACAGGAACATAGTACATATTCGCTTTCTTCTCATAAAAACACCATAGAAAATGCTCGTAATCCGCCCGCACATTATACTCTGGGCGATATCCCCTCGCGGCAAACAGTGACCGGTGATAAAAACATGTCTGATGACAGGGCACATTTCTATAACACGTGAAATCATTTATCTCAGGTGCCGCATAAATAACAGATTGAAGCGCCTTATGATAAAGGTTACCATAGATAACATCTGCATTTTCATTATTGCTCCGCCGCCATTTTATCTCACTCGTTATTTTATCCAGCACAGTCTCATCATAAAAGCTGTCACCCGTATTTAAAAACACGTAATATTCTCCCTGTGCCAGCTCTATTGCCTGATTCATCGCATCATAGATACCTGTATCCTCTTTGGTATACACCCGAATCCTTTTGTCATCACAAACTTTCATGAGTTTTTCTACCGAACCGTCTGATGAACCGCCGTCCTTGACAATGACCTCATAGTTCTCGTATGTCTGATTTAATATGCTTTCGATTGTGTCACAAAGCCTTTGTCCGGAATTGAGACAGACTACAATAATACTATATATTATATGCCGCTGCATATGCTTTGCCCCTTTCCACCACCGTTTTATGTTCATTTATACGTGTACCGCTGTGGTTCAAACAGCCAGCTTTTGTAAGGCAGAAGACCAACACCTTCCTGATGCGCCCTCAAAAGAAAAACCAAAAAATAGACAATACAAACACAAAAAATTATCATTGTGACCCTTTTCCAAATCCGCTCATCTTCAATATTCTTTATAATCAGTGGTATCATGAACAGCTGCGAGATACCAAAATAATATGCAATGCGTGTCACCACCGGAAGAAAGGAAAAAAACGTACTTGCCGCGAACGCCAGCAGGTTGAGCTGACCATAAAACCGAAGTTCCCGATACCATTCCTTTTCCCGAATCCTCTCCCCTGTATATACAATGAACCACAGATACAGCCCCATCACGGCTAGTATGCGCAGCCCGCTGACCAGACTGCTGCCCTCCTCAAGGTACACCGTATTTTTATAGGACGGGTACAGCACCAGCGCCAGCTTTAAGACAAGCCCCTTTCCCAGAAAACAGACTGTGCACGCCAGCAAACCTGCGATAATGTGCCAGCCTTTCCACAGGAATGTGCAAATCCAGTACACCGGAATGACCAACAAAACCGACTTGTGAAACAGCGACGCCGTCAATATCCAGAAAACAAACGATATATAATTCTTCTCCAACACATATTTCATGGAATAGAGCGCAATCGCCAGCGCCAGATAATATCTGACGGTGTTAAAGGTCTGAAAGTAAAGTCCAAATGTCATAAACAGAAAAAAAGTCTGTGAAAAATCCACGCTCTGACGTGCAAACGCTCTCAGAAAAAAAAGCAGCGTCACAAAAGCAAAAACTGCGAATACCAGCTCATAATACTCACCGCCCGCCACCCAATACAGCACGCGCACAAGCCAGTTAAACCCAATCTCTGTCACCACATATCCGCCTACATAAGCCTCATGGGCAGTCTGTGTATACTGCCTGTAATCATTTCCAATGTCAAAGCGAATCGCCATTAATAAAAACAATATCACAAAAATTCCTGTGATATACAGTCTATTCTGAAAGCTTCTCCTCGTCCGCTGTCCGCCAACCCACAATGCTTCTCCTTTGGCAGCCAGCTGTATCCGGCACGCCGCCGCACAAGTCACTACCGCAGTAAGCAAATATAACAAAGTGGAACCCATTCTGCCCACCGCATCAGCCTCCTTTTTACATTCCTTCTACCGACTTGATTCCCTTTCTCATCAGTGCCAGCGCACTTTTCCTTGGAATTTCGACGCACATCACTTTCCCATGTGCCATGATAAAGCGCACTGCCATCAAATATGCAAGCCTGCCATACAGAAAATGATAGAGCACACCCCTGTCTATAAAAAACTTATCCGTATATCCGTTAAACCAAGTGGATTCGCGCTCCTGTTCCGCGCCGATTTCAACAGGAACTGCATAAACCGACAGTCCATAGTGCAGACAGTCCTTCAAAAACAGACTGTCCTCCCCGTTACTGTACTTCGCGCCTCCTCCAAACAACAGTGAAAATGTGACATGCGCCGCATGAAGCTTCTCACGCCGCACAGCAAAAGAGTAAGTGGGATAGCGCCCCGCATTCCAGATATACACGCGATGGTATGCATTGGTGTAGTAAGTAGCTCTTGTCTCCCCTACTCGTACATTAAACAAAAGAAAGTCCGCTTCCGGATGCGCCGCGAATGCATCCAGAATCCGTCTCTCATATCCTTTGTCATATACAATATCCTCATCCGAAAACAGTACAATATCCCCCTCCGCCCGCAAAAGCGCGTTATTTCTGCTCAATCCGACACCCGTTTCACGAAATGAATAACACTGTACCCGTTTTCCATTATGCGTATATTCCTCATATGCAAAATGATCTGTCTGATTGATGATTACCGCATCACTCTCAAGATGCATCCGCTCTGCCAGTGTCGATACCTCCTGATTGACGGCAGACACCAAAACCTGCAGTCTCATACCAACATCCTCCCTCTACTTCCAGCCATAATATATTTTTGACCAGATCCTGTCCGCTTTTATCAATACTGCTGCCACAATCTCTCCCCCTTGCAGCCTGGCGTAATTTATTTCGTCTGCTATTTTTTCCCGATACGATTTTCCGAATGGAATAACAGCTATTATCGCAGTCCCATGGATATGCTCCCCCGCACAATCCGTATTGAGCATTCCCAGTTCTACTGACTCTGTCAGACCGCACTCCCTGATGTCCTGTAGAAATGCTTCCGCTTCCTTTCCGTCCGAAGCGTCCATCAGCATCAAATTGTCATATTTTTCAGACAGCATCTTTAAGTTTTCAGATAGCATCCTCTGCTGTCTTGTTATAAAAATATCATCCGCTTTTTTTCTATTATTGCCTGCAAAAGTCAGTCCGCAGATCGGCACACCCAATATCTTCATGACATCACATTTGGTATAGAATACAGACCCTATACTCACCCGAAGCGCAATCGCAAATATCCCAATCCCAGCAAAGACAACTGCCCCCAGAAAAGCAGCCCGCCAGCCAAAGTAATGTATCTTCTCCTGTATGATTTCTAAATCGTCTACCTTATCAATTGCAGAAAACGCATCCTCAAAGTTCCCATACTCCTCCAGCGCTGTTCCGATGGCATTTTTGACTGCCTCGACAGCTTCTGGCTCCTGCCCCCGCACTGTAATGGTCAGAAAGCGCACATCCGATAAAATATCAGCTGTTATCATACTTTTTACCTGATTTTTGTCATATCCGGTTCCCAGCAGTTCCATCGCCCTGCCAAGAATCGTATCCATGCCAATGACATCATTCCACGTAAAATCATTGTAATAATCCGCATAACGCCCTTCGGCAAATGAGATATAATATTCTGTCTCGGACACATAGACCGGATCCCGCGCCGCTGCAAGGGCTATAAGCAAATGAAGACCGCTGCCCAAAACGGCACCGGCCACTGCCAGCAAAATCAATACCGGCAGTCTAGTCAGATATGTTGCAAACACTGCCTTACTGTCAATGCCCTGCTGCATCCATGTCTCCATTTCCATTTCCACTTTTTTTTCTTTATCCATGGCTCCCTTTCTCATCCTCTTTCGCTTTGATTGCGGTTGTCTGATTCTCATCCACGCCCTCCGTGCTTTCAGACTGGAACAGGATTTTCAGTGTCAGAAGCATCAGCTTGAGATCAAGCCATACACTGTAATTTTCAATATAAAACATGTCTAGTTTCAGTTTGTCATAAGGCGTTGTATTGTACTTTCCATAGACCTGCGCATACCCCGCAAGTCCCGCCTTCACTTTCGTCCGAAACGTAAACTCCGGCATCTCCTCCTGATACTGCCTGATAATCTCAGGTCTTTCGGGTCTTGGCCCTATGAACGACATTTCTCCGTTTAATATGTTGAAAAGCTGCGGCAGCTCGTCAATGCGCACCTTCCTGATAAACCTGCCAATCGGGGTAATGCGGCTGTCATTTTTGACGGCAAGCCTTGCAACACCATCCTTCTCCGCATCTGTCCGCATACTTCTAAATTTCAATATCTGAAATTCCCGCATATCGCGCGTACAGCGAACCTGCTTATACAGCACCGGACCTCCGTCATAAAGCTTTATCGCAATCGCAGTGACCGCCATAAACGGTGATGTGACCACCATGAGAACCAGCGCACAAGCCAGATCAATCAGGCGTTTGACGCATCGCTGCTCAATGGTCATCGCATACTCCCTTGTGAGTAAAATCGGTGTGTCAAACAGGTGAAGCTGGTCGGATCCTTTTATCATAATATCCGGAATCTTCGGCATCATATAGATTCTGATTCCCCTGCTGTAACAGAACTTCATCAGCTTATTTCTAAGCGCTGTGTCTATATCCCACAAAACAACACCATCATAACAGGTCAAAATCTCCTTTTCCAGTGCCTGCTGCCCTTCACTTTCGCACACACATTTGGTAATATTATACTTATCCCTGCGTGTCTTAAACTTTTCCAAGATGTCCTCTGTCGGTCGGTTCCCGCTGATAAACAAAAGATTTTTGGGCGGAAAGAAACGCTGGTACAATTTGTGACTAACAAATGTCCAGCCCGCCGACACGACAATCTGCCCAAGCATCATCAACAGCAGCGGATATGCCGTGACAAGTTTCAAGGACAAAAGCGATATCTGAAAGTAGGATACAATATTCGTACAAATCAGGGAAATCACCTGTGAAAAAAATACATCCATCGGCTTCAGATAGCCCACCTTGAGACCGCCATAAGTAGCCGTGAAAAACAAAAGCAGTATGAAATAAACAGCAGCCAAAAGCCAGAAGCCCTTTCTGTGAAAGCTTCTCCACATACTGCTCTGCATGATATCATTATATACCTTATGCCAGACATAGATGTACAGAACCGTCTGAAAAACAAGTCCTATCAGCGACATCTGTAATATTATCGTTCTTTTTGCTGCCTCTATGCGTCCCACTGTCCAGCCTCCATTACTCCTATATCGCGAAAATCACAGCCGTCGGAAAAGTGCCCGAAATGCCCAGAAGAACATACAGTACACACTGCCCGCAGCAGAAAGCTTCTCCTGTCTGCGGTAGAGATTCCATATTCTTTTGATTGCAGTCAGTTTATTTGACGACAATGTATTTGCGCTTCTTCTATATTTCACCAGATTTTTATCCAGACCATATCCCACGCCATGCCTTTTCAAAATCTGCCACCATGTCGCAGTATCCTCGCTGGCAATAGCTGGCATATAAATATCTGCATCCGGTATGATTGTTCTGTCAATCATCACGGTGGACGTAAAGATTGTTGTATTTTTCAATGCCTGTTTGTAGCTGATGTTTTCTGGCACATGTACAATTTTTCCAAGTCCTGCGCCCGTTTCATCCGCAAACTCATATCCTGTAAACACAAATCCTGCGCTGGAGCTTACTGTCTGCTGAATATCTTTCAAGTGTGCAAGTTCTTCGCCAAGCTTATCCGGCATCCATATATCATCCGCATCCAAAAAACATATGTACTGCCCACAAGCCTCCTCTATACCACGGTTCCTCGCCCTCGCAGCACCGCTATTTTCCTTCAGTGTGACAAGCCTTATACGCTCATCCTTCTTTATTTCCTCGTTTATCAGCTCTCTGCTATTGTCTGTGGAACAGTCATCTACCAGCAGAAGCTCCCACCTGCTATAAGTCTGTGCCTGGACATAGCCGATTGTCTCCCTGATAAACCGCCCAGCATTGTAAACCGGAACCACAATGCTCACAAGCCCACTCTCCATATTCCAACCACTTTCCGACATGTTTACAATTCTTCCTTAACAAGATATTTTGGCCTGTCTTTCACTTCCATGTACATCTTGCTCATATATTGCCCCATAATGCCAAGACACAACAGCTGCACCCCGCCAATCAGGGAAATAATACACATCATTGACGGCCACCCCGCAACAGGATCCCCATACAACAGTGCCCTGACAAAAATAAATATCATAAACACAAATGCGACAAAACAGAACAAGATGCCAAATACTGACGCGATGGATAACGGCGCGGTTGAAAAAGCCATAATCCCATCCAAGGAATATAAAAACAATTTCCAAAATGACCATTTCGTCTCCCCGGCAGCACGTTGCACATTTTCGTACTCAATCCACTTGGTTTTGTATCCAACCCATCCAAAAATTCCCTTTGAAAAACGATTGTACTCTTTCATCGCCAATATGGAATCTGTTACCTGTCTTGTCATCAGCCTGTAATCCCTTGCCCCGTCGACAATCTCTGTCTTTGATATTTTTCTCATCAATCCATAGAATCTTCTTGCAAAAAAAGAGCGTATCGGCGGTTCACCCTTTCTGTCTACACGCCTTGTGGCAACAGAATCATAACCCCGCTCTATATATCCATACATTTCCGGCAAAATTGACGGCGGATCCTGCAAATCGGCATCCATAAGAACCGTAAAGTCCCCCAATGCCTTTTCAAGCCCGGCTATAATCGCTGACTCTTTCCCAAAATTACGTGAAAAGGAAACCAGATGCACCCTCTCGTCTTTCGCCCTGAGTGCCTTTACCGCATTGACTGTACCATCCTTTGAACCATCATCCACAAAGATAAACTCAAAGTCCACATCCCTATCATGAAAAAAAGCTTCCTGCTTCACTGCTTCCTCATAAAAAAGGGGAACACTCTCCTCCTCATTATAGCAAGGAACAATAATGCTCAATGTCTTTGCATATGTCTTCAAACAAATATCCTCCAATTTGTAACTGTTCAAACTGTATCGGTCTTTACAAAATTGACCAAACGGTCGATAACTTCCTTGTTTGTTGGTCTTATCGTCCCATCTCCATAAATCTCCCCGAAAAATGCCCTCAAGGTTTCAGGCTCCCCCTGCATCCACGCTGTCTCTATCGCATTGCGTATCGCACGTTCAACCTGTTTATCTGATGTATCAAAACGCTTCGCTACTGCAGGGTACAAGCGTTTTGTGATTGCCTCTAATGCTGCGGAATCCCTGTATGCTACCCAGACAGCCTCACGCAGATAGCGGTACCCCCTTTGTCTTGCCTGAAACCCGAGATTAACCATTTGACATGTAGTCTGTGTGAAAACCCTTACCCGCAAACTTCCTTCATCCATGTTAATCATCATAAAATTCCACTTTTATAATCTGGCTTCGTTCACATTCTCCTTAAACCAGTCATAGGCAAGCTGTACGCCCTCCTCGAGCTCTACCTTGTGATTCCATCCAAGCTTGTGAAGCTTTGTCACATCCGTAAGTTTTTTCGGAGTACCATCAGGCATATCCTCATTCCATACAATTTCACCCTGATAACCGACCACGCGCTGAACCGTATCCGCCAGCTCCTTAATTGTTACATCCTTTCCGGTTCCAATATTTACATGCTGCTCCCCATCATAGTTTTCAAGCAGAAAAACGCAGGCATCCGCCATATCGTCAACATACAAAAACTCTCGCTGCGGCGTTCCTGTCCCCCACAGCTCCACACTCGGCAGTTTGTTCATCTTTGCATCATGAAACTTCCGAATCATCGCAGGCATAACATGGGAGCCTGACAAATCATAATTATCATATGGTCCATACAGATTCGTCGGCATACAGCTGATAAAATCATCACCATACTGTCTCTTAAAGAACTTACACATCTCAAGACCAGCTATCTTTGCAATGGCATAAGCCTCGTTTGTCTCCTCCAGGGAACCTGTAAGCAGCGCATCCTCCGGAATCGGCTGCGGCGCCATCTTCGGATAGATGCAGGTACTCCCCAAAAACAGCAGTTTTTTTACATGATAATCATGACTGCACTTAATAACATTACACTGTATCTGAAGATTTTCATAAGCAAAATCCGCCGGAATAGTATTGTTTGCGTTAATCCCACCGACCTTTGCGGCGGCAAGCACCACCACATCTGGTTTCTCCGCCTCAAAGAAATCCCTGACCGCCTGCTGATTTGTAAGATCCAGTTCTGAGTGTGTCCTGCCTATTATATTCTCATATCCCTTTGCTTTCAAGTTTCTTACAATAGCTGAACCCACAAGCCCCCTGTGCCCTGCTACATAGATTTTATCTGATTTATTCATCGTTTCCTCCATCCAAACTTCTTTTCATCCTGTATTCCTCACATGACACTCCTGCAATCGCACGCAGATCCGCATCCATCATCATTGATACAAGGCCCTTAAAGTCAACTCTGCGCTTCCAGCCAAGCTCTTTCTCTGCCTTGGCAGCGTTTCCCCACAGGAACTCTACCTCTGCCGGACGATAAAACTCAGGATTCACGTCGACAAGAAGTTTTCCTGTCACAGAATCGTATCCTTTCTCGTACACACCGGCTCCTTCCCAACGGATTTTGATGCCAAGCTCCGCAAAAGCAGCCTCCACAAACTGCCGCACCGTATGTGTCTCATTTGTCGCAAGAACATAGTCTCCAGGAGCTTTCTGCTGCAGCATCAGCCACATCCCTTCTACATAATCTCCTGCAAATCCCCAGTCTCTTTTTGCATTCATATTGCCGAGTGACAGCTTGTCCTGCTTTCCGGCTGCTATATTCGCGATGGCAAGCGTAATTTTCCTGGTTACAAAATTCTCACCACGCCTCGGTGACTCATGATTAAACAGAATACCATTACAGGTAAACATATTGTAGGATTCTCTATAATTCACAGTAATCCAGTATGAATACAGTTTTGCCGCCCCATAAGGACTCTTGGGATAAAATGGTGTCGCCTCACTCTGCGGCGCCGTCTCCGGAAGACCGCCGAAAAGTTCCGATGTGGATGCCTGATAATATCTGCAGTTTCCGCCGTTCACCCTGATTGCCTCAAGCAGCTTAAGTGTACTGACACCTGTCGCATCTGCCGTATATTCAGGCACTTCAAAAGAAACGCCAACATGTGACTGCGCCGCAAGATTATATACCTCTGTTGGTCTGATTTCCCCTATAATCCGCATGAGGTTCGATGAATCTGTCGTATCTGCAAAATGCAAAAAGAACTTCACCTTATAATATTCTGATTTTATCAGATGGTCAATACGCATCGTATTGGAAATGCTGTGCCGTCTGATTAATCCGTGAACCTCATATCCTTTCTCAAGCAGAAATTCTGCCAGATAAGAGCCATCCTGTCCCGTAATACCTGTGATGAGTGCAACATTATTCATATAAATCCTCCATTCTTGCCAAAATCTGCGAATTTAGTCATAAGCACAAATCTGCCGTATGAAAAAACAAAAAATTCCAAAATCTTACACTTTCTTTCTTAGTATACCTTTACCATGCAAATCTTACAAGCTTTTTATATATTCTGCAATCGCCTTTTCCCAGTCAGCAAACATATAATCCGTTGTCAGCTTCAACATATAATTCTCAAGTACAGAGTATGCCGGTCTTGGTGCCACGATACCAGCAGCATTTTTGTCGTACTGCTCCGTTGTCACCGTTTCAACCACTGTAGACTTCCCTGCCAGCCTGTATATCTCCCTCGTAAAATCAGCCCAGTTCGTCATCCCCTCACATGTGCCGTGAAACAGCCCAAAATTATCTGTCGGAAGCAGATAGGCAATCGCCTTTGCAAGCTCGTCTGCACTCGTCGGGGATCCAAACTGGTCACCGACCACCGTAACCCTTTCATGGTTCTCTGACAAGCCAAGCATTGTCCTCACAAAATTTTTCCCGTCGCCGTAGAGCCATGCTGTGCGGATAATAAAATACTCCCTGGAAAAATCCTTCACAAAATTTTCACCTGCAAGTTTCGTCTTCCCATAGACTGCCTGTGGGTTCGGCATACAAAACTCAGTGTAAGGCTCATCTGCCCGTCCGTCAAATACATAGTCCGTGGAGATATGCATCAGCTTAGCGTGGCACCGTTCCGCAGCAATTGCCAGGTTTCTCGGGCCAATTGCATTTATTTTGTATGCGTTGTCAATATCGGTCTCACATCCATTCACATTTGTGTGTGCTGCACAGTTTATAATCGCGTAAGGCTTGACCGCCAATATAAATCTGTTCACTGCATCAATATTTGTGATGTCCAATTCGCCAACATCCGTATTCACACACTCATATTCCGCATTATTCTGATAGACCCTGTTAATTGCGCGTCCAAGCTGTCCGTTGCTCCCTGTAACAATTATCTTTTTTATTGTATTCACTTTTCTCTTTCCTTTCCGCCTTATCAATCTTATTTTTGCTCGACAGTCCTTAGTCTATGCGTCCGACAATATATTTCCCATGTGAGAAGCGTGAAGAATCAGTTCCTTACATGAAATCAGCCCGAATACGCTTCGGGCTGATAACTTGCTCTACTCGCCTAAGCCATCCTCGATAACCTTTACGATATAGGACAAGGCTTCGTTCTCATCTGAACCATCACAAAATATTTCAATCTCATCTCCGCATTTAATACATGCACCAAGTACACTGAGCACACTCTTTGCATTTGCCGTATTTCCGCGAAATGTAAACGTAATAAGCGATCCAAACTGCATCGCTTCCTTACACAATATTCCGGCCGGACGCAGATGCAGCCCCGTTGGATTCTTAACCACTACCTTCTGGCTAACCATAACTCATACCTCCGTATCTTAGAAATTTTATCACTGATTCCACCAATGCGTTTGTGTGCTGTTACAGCTTGGGTTACAGCATCACATTCTGTATCAGCTCCGCAAGCTCTCTTGCTTCCTTTTCTATCAGATTCTGATCCTTCCCCTCAATCATTACACGCACAAGCGGCTCTGTTCCCGAAGGTCTGATCAAAACCCTTCCCTCATCCGCAAATTTGGCGCTCACATGCTCTATTGCCTCTGCAATCTCTGCATATTCCATGTAGCTGTCCTTTTTATGATTGGGCACCTTCGCACCTACAAGTGCCTGCGGAAGCACTGTCATAACCGTCGCAAGCTCCGACAAAGGCTTTCCGGTCTCAACCATGACCTGCAAAAGGTGAAGTGCACTGAGCAGTCCGTCACCTGTCGTATTTTCATCCAGGAAAATAATGTGTCCTGACTGTTCGCCTCCAAGATTCGCGCCAATCTCAAGCATTCTTTCCAGCACATATCTATCCCCTACCTTAGTCTGCTCGATATTGATTCCCTTTTCCTTACCCATAAGGAAGAAACCAAGATTGCTCATAACAGTCGCAACAATTGTATTGTCCTTCAGTGTTCCCTTCGCTTTCATATGGTTTCCAATGATTGCCATAATCTCATCACCGTCCACCTGTTTCCCGTTCTCATCCACAGCAAGCAGCCTGTCAGCATCTCCGTCAAAAGCAAGCCCTACATTTGCTTTCTCATATACAACTCTTGCCTGAAGCTCCCCCATATGCGTTGAGCCGCAGTTGGCATTAATATTTGTCCCATCCGGATTATTGTGTATCGCAACAATTTCTGCGCCCAGCTCTTTCAGTGTCTCAACGGATGTATAGTGAGACGCACCCTCGGCACAATCCACTACAATCTTCATTCCCTGCAAATCCACAGACACCGCCCGCACCGCGTGATTAATATATTCTTCTCTTGCATCGGTGCGGTATTTTATTTTCCCAACACTTGGTCCTGTCGGAAACTGAACATCCTTCATGCCCATGTTAATCAGTTCCTCTATCTCATCCTCCAGCGAATCAGGCAGCTTGAACCCATTGCCATCAAAAAACTTGATGCCATTAAACTCTACCGGATTGTGTGATGCTGAAATCACGACACCTGCATCAACTCTGTACTTCTTGGTCAGATAGGCAATTGCTGGAGTTGGGATAACTCCTACATAAACGACATTGGCGCCAACCGAACAGGCTCCCGCCATCAGGGCATTTGCCAGCATATCACCGGAAATACGTGTATCACACCCAACCATAATTGTCGGCTTGTGTGCATTTTCTTTTGACAGCACATATGCGCCTGCCTGCCCCAGCTGCATTGCAAGCAGCGGTGTCAGCTCATCATTCGCCACTCCCCTTACTCCGTCTGTTCCAAACAATCTAGCCATATCTCTAATCCTCCAAACCTTTTCTTTCCCACTTTCTATCTATTTTGTCAATATACCATATACTTTACTCAGCATCTTCCTCGATTTCGCCAAGTTCGACTGTCATCTTGTAAGTTTCCACAAGTGTCACATTATCAGGAATATTAAATGTGATATCGCCCTCATAGCTTCCGACAGCCCATTCCTGCAGCCCCAGGTTATCCCGGATTTGATTCATGTCAACAACGCCGATTATCTCCTCGGCATTTATGACATCCACTGCCGCCTGCGTTCCCGAAATTCGAATGACATAGCTGTCTTCGTCCTCAAGTTCCTTTAATGTAAGCTGAAAACCTTCCGGCTTATATCCAGCCGCAAAGTTTCTTGCCGGTATCTCAAGCTCCTTGGTTACAAGCTTCTCTATTTCAATCGTGACACTCACGTTGCCGCTAAAGCTGCCGTCTGCAAACTGCACACCGCTTGGCAGATACTTATTGATGTTGACAATGCTGGTCGTGCTTTCTGTCAGATTCTCCGCGTTTAATGAAGGATCGGCAACCGTTATTCTGGAAACACCATCCAGCACACTGCTTCTTCCTGCTATCAGTATCATTTCCGGAACACTGACCACATCCTTGCTCACAATATATCCTTCTTCCGGCTCGCCCTGAATCGTAAACTCCAATGGAACCTCTTTTGTTGCAAGAATGGACACTGACACATTGACCGTAGAGATATTCATCTTAATGGAATTGCCCTTAATTTCATTGTTTGCTGCATCATAAATCTTTAAATCAACACTGGTAGTAATATCAGAAGAAGCCCCCTCAATGTTTGCTACCGCCTCAACATGGTCAATCTGCATAATGAGTGACTCTGGTCCGGAAAACCTGACAACATTCGGGCTGGCCAGCGCCCTGTCAACCACATAACCTTCCGCCGGGTCACCGGAAGCAGAGGCAATAATTGATTTCTGAATACTCTTCCTGTTTTCTATCAAAAGCTTCACATTGTCAATATTCGTTTTAAAATCCAAATCCGAATTATTTCTTGTACTTGATACTTCAATTCCAACTGTATTCATGAATGTAAGTTTTGACATATCAGCCACAGCCTTAAGGTCATCCTTCGTAATATAATCCAGCACAGAACGTTTTCCCATTACGGTTACATTAACATAATTTGTTCCATCAAGAATCTCATAGACCTTTCCCTCACTTGTTATCATATCCTCATTAACAATATCTACAGAAACATTGTTAAAAACCTTTTTTTCAACCGGATCTGTTATGCTGTTCACAACAAACCACAGACCGCAGGAGACAACAACGGCAAGAAGCTTTAATCCTATGTTATGCGTAAGAATCCCTACTGCTTTCTTCAATATACTACTTTTCATCCTTAGCCCTACCTTTCCAGAGCCTGCGCTTCTTATTCTCCTCCACTTCCTTATTCTGTATCATGCCCAGCTTCTCACGGAGCCCGCTCGTATCTAGATTACGATATAAGCGGCCTTCGTAGGTGACGCTTACATTTCCAGTCTCCTCGGAGACAATAATCGTAAGCGCATCTGTCACCTCAGATATGCCCACACCTGCACGATGTCTCGTTCCCAGCTCCTTGCTGATTTCCATGTTGTCAGATAACGGCAGATAACAGGTTGCAGACACAACCCTGTTTCCACGTATAATGACTGCTCCGTCATGGAGTGGCGTATTATGCTCAAAGATATTAATCAGAAGCTGGCTGGATATCAGACCATCTACCTCAATACCTGTTCTTTCGTACTCAGTCAGCAGTACATTCTGCTCTATCACCATAAGTGCCCCTGTCTTAACCTTGCCCATCTCAAAACTTGCCTTTACCAAGTCATTAACTGTCTTGTCAGAGAAGCGCTCATCCGCCGGCTTTTCAAACGATACAAAATTCGAAATAAAATTTTTTCGCCCCAGCTCTTCAAGGGCATGCCGCAGTTCCGGCTGCAGAATCACAATAACCGCAGTGACAGCCAGCCCCAGCACGTTTTTCACAATCCACATAATTGTGTTCATCTCAAACAATATGGCCAGCAGAATAAACGCCAGTATAATGATGATTCCTTTCATCAGAAGCCACACTTTAGTGTGTTTTGCCCATGCCATGATATGATACAGCAAAAAGGATATAATGATAACCTCCACTATATCCTCCCACTCAACGTTCAGACTATGCAATGACCAGTTCACAAAATACGAATCAAAGCGTTCAAGAAACCTTTCCATTTCTATCAATCCCTCTTCTGCTGTCTAACTGCTTTTTCTGGTACCCTGATTGTTTTCACCCTTTTCTGCGGGGCAGCCACCGTATTTTTCGGAACGGCTTTAACATAATAATAATATTCATCATCCTCGAACTGCACAAACTCCGTTCGGGAATAATCGACATTAAAAACAAAAAACTCGAGTACCTTTACCAACAAGACCGACACGACGCTTCCAACAATGACACCCATGATGGAAAGCTTCGTATTATACATCAAATCACCAAATAATAAAATTAAAACATCAAGAAGCGCCCCTGTAATCATAGCAATTGTCCACGAATAGTCAACACTGAGCCTTCTTATAAAATACACTACAACAACTGTGGCGACAAATGCCACAATTGTTATAAACATCGCCTTATTTCCCAGTAAACCATCAATCAGATAGCGAAACTTCTCCAGCGCCTCATCCTCCTCAAAGGTATTCAGCATGGAAGCGTTGTTCGTCATGTAACTCACTGTATAATATGCAATGGCACCGCTTGCAACCGAAACCGCCGAGGCAGGTGTTCCGGCAAGCCCCATCGCAATCGGCATAACATATGGTATTTTCAAAATAAAGCAAAGCGGTGTCAGCAGTACCGCAATTGTATCGCGCGGCGAAAACCGAAAGTAAAGTATGAACAACAACAGAAATACAACAAGTGCAACACCCGCACACTCCAGAGAAAATTTGTACAGGTGCCCGAGTGTCACGCCCGCAGCCACAAACACAATAAAATTCATCGGAAGAAACGAGCACAGCATTGAAAGCACCATGACTACAGCAAACCGCTTGAGTTCACCCATATAACCGATACTGTTGTTTATCATAACTAATGTCAACAGCGCCAGCAAAAACTTAATAACCGGCGTGATATATAATTCATACTTACTGTAAAACTTTTTTAATTGTTCTCTGTAAACCAAAAGGGTCGTCATGATTAAATCTCCTTGTAATCCCTGTTTTTTACTTCCTTATCATACAGATAAGAAAGCTTTTTGAGATTGTTATAATATATCTTAAGGCTCCTTCTTGCCTTTGCATAACGGTAGGTATAAACGCCGTAAGAGACCAGTGCATACGCTACCGTAAAGATCAGATAATCAATAATCACTGTCTTTGCAAATCCGAACAAATCCATCTTATAAATATCTGCCATAAAAATCTCAAAATCATACATAATGTACATGGCAAAGATTATTACAAACGCGATTGTGCCGCTGATGATGGACTTGATTACCTGTAATCCAATATAGTCACCGCGAAAGTAACTTCCTATCGCCACATTCTTCCTTCCCTCATCAGCCTCATAGCACGCCATTTTGGTCATCAGTTTGATTCTTTCTTCATTCAACATAAATTTTTCCTTAAGCAATCCTGAAAAGTCTATTCCCTGTCAAGAAAACGCATCTTGTTTCCTGTAGACTGTACCTTTTTGGGTTCCACCAGAACCGCCTTCGGCTTATCAATCGCACTTGACAGATTGTTTGTCATTTCTTTCTTGCACTTCTCGCAATACTTTCCAGAACGAATCATCGAACCACAGTTCTCACATGGAATCTTCACTGGTGAATCTTCCGTAAACTCAAGACGTTCTTCCCTAATCCACTGCTGAATCTGACCTGGTTCAACCTCACACTGTTCAGACACTTCCTTGATATCCGCCATCCGGTTTTCGCGGATATACTTCTTCACCTGCTGGAATTTTTCCTCGAGCTTCTCCTTGCATGCCGGACATATCGGCATACCTGAAATGTAGTTAAAAAGCTTTCCGCACTTTCTGCAATTTCTTACGTTCATTGAAATCCCTCCGTTTACATATTTTTTGCTTCCTTGCGACTATGTATCATACCCGCTGCCGGTTTACAGTCCCTCCCCTATGCAGAGTGTGATAAAATAAACCGTCCCGACTCCATGTCTCTTTAATTCCAGAGCCACAGCGTCCAGCGTACTGCCTGTTGTATAGATATCATCAACAAGAATCGTTTTATTTAATTTTACAACATCTGCGCTAATATTGAAAGCCTTTTTCAAATTATTTTGTCTTTCCTGTGCAGTAAGCTCTTTTTGCGGCAGTGTTTTCCTGACTCTCCTCACCAAATTTTCATATATTGGTATTCCCGTAAGCTTTGACAATTCTGCTGCGACAAGCTGTGCCTGATTGTATCCCCTGCTTCTGAGCCTCGATGTGTGAATCGGCACTGGGATAATAGCGTCTGCCTTCATTAAACATATCTCATCCCGCAGCTTTTCCCAGATGTCCCTTGCATAAAATTTTGCGTACTCACATCTTCCTCCATACTTAAAGCGGTATATACTTTTTCGCATACTTTGGTAATCATATAGTGCGTAGCCATACTCAAAAATGTGCTTCCGCTGCACACAGTCACCGCAGAACAGTTTTGTATCATCCCCCAGCTGCTTTCCACATCTTGCGCACCGCGGCTCCTTAATATACTGTGGCTTTATCCTGCATCCAAGGCACACATCTCCCTCCGCAGCCGGCACAATATCATCACATATCGGGCATCTTGCAGGAAACAGCAGGTTCACCAATGTCCGGCTTACTCCCCGCTTATGTTCATTATCTCGCATATTCTTTCTCTTAATCCTGTATATCTTTTCTGCTCATTCTCGTTTGCTATCATTTGGTTTACTGTATCTCTGCTTCCAAGTATGGTAACACAACTTCTCGCTCTTGTAACTCCTGTATACAACAGGTTTCTGTTAAACAGCATTTTAGGTCCTGACAGCAGCGGCATAATCACTGCCGGATACTCACTTCCCTGGGATTTGTGTATCGTGACCGCATATGCAAGCTCAATCTCATCAAGTCCGTTCAGGGGATATGTAACCCTTCTCATATCATCATACTCCACCACAACCGCTTTTGCAGTCTCATTGATTTCTTTTATTATACCCACATCACCATTAAATACACCCTGTCCGCTGTCAACAGTAATTCCATACTTACTCACAATCTCCCATTCCAGCTGATAATTATTCTTAATCTGCATCACCTTATCTCCCAGGCGAAATATATTGTCACCGTAAACCAGTTCCTTTTTCTCGGATGACGGCGGGTTAAGATATTGTTGGAGTATTTCATTTAATGTCTCAACGCCAAGCGCTCCCTTTCTCATTGGGGTAAGCACCTGAATATCAAACATTCCTGCATGTACATACTTTGGCAGCTTTCCGGTTATGAGCTGTATCATATGTTTGTAAATGACATTGACATTATCCCGCTCCAGAAAGAAAAAGTCCATGCTTTTATTGTCAAGCTTTATCTGCTTCCCCTCATTAATTCTGTGCGCGTTCACTACAATGTCACTCTCACCAGCCTGCCTGAAAATTTTTGACAGCACAACAGTGGCAATACATCCGCTCTCCATCAAGTCTTTAAGAACCTGCCCTGGTCCGACTGACGGCAGCTGATTTCTGTCACCGACCATCACCAGTCTTGTGCCGGGAGCGATCGCCTTTAAAAGTGCCTGAAAAAGGTGTATGTCCACCATAGACATTTCATCAATAATCACAACATCTGTCTCAAGTGGATTCAGCTCATTCTTTTCAAAGTGCACAGCCGATGCCTGCCTGTCATCTGACATATCGCCATTCAGCTCAAGAAGCCGGTGAATCGTCTTTGCCTCAAACCCTGTCGCCTCTGTCATGCGCTTCGCCGCCCTCCCGGTCGGCGCCGCCAGAAAAATGTCCATGCCTTCCTGCTCAAAGTAACGTATAATCATATTAATGGTTGTTGTCTTTCCCGTCCCTGGTCCTCCTGACAAAATAAAAATACCGTTCTGCACTGCTTCCACCACAGCTTTTCTCTGCAGTCCGTCCAGCTCCATACGACTGATATCCTCAAGTTTTTTTATCTTCTTCTCAAGGCACTCCATCTCAACCTTTGTAAAACGCTCCGCACCGTCAAATGCCTGCTGAAGCTCATACAGCATTCTGGCACAGTTTAATTCTGCATAATAATAGCTCATGCCATAAATACACTTTAACTTCTGTGCATTATCCAGATCCCTTTCCTTGATAACCAGCTTTCTGTCGATTGCAAGATTTGCAATCTGGGGCTCTATCTGCTCTGGTGTCAGTCCGAGCATTTCAGCCGCCTTCTCCAAAAGCATTTCTTCCGGCAAAAACACATGCCCCTCCGCCCCTGCCTGCAAAAGCGTATACAAAATTCCGCTTCTAATCCGGTAATCCGAGTCCGTATGAATGCCTATACGGGAAGCTATCTCATCTGCTATACGGAAACCTATACCTGACACATCCTCTGCAAGCCTGTATGGATTCTCCTGCATGACCTTGTAAAGTCCCATTCCATATTGCTTATATATCTTAAGTGCCAGTGCATTTGTAATTCCATATTTTTGCAAAAAAAGCATTGCTTCCCTTACATCCTTTTTATCCTCCACCTGCTCTGCAATCTCTCTTGCCTTTCGCTCGCTGATACCCTTTATCTCTGCAAGCCGATGGGGCTCCTCCTCGATAATCCGAAATGTGTCATCGCCGAAACGACGTACAATACGTGCAGCCAGTGCCGCACCCACGCCTTTGATTGCGCCGGAACCCAGATAACGTTCCACTGCAACTTTGTCCTCTGGTGCGACAACCATAAATCGTTCCACCTTAAACTGTGTCCCGTAAACTGCATGTTCTATATAAGAGCCCTCAGCCTCTATGCTCTCTCCCTCGTCCAGATTCGCAAAGATTCCTGTGCAGGTTATTTCCATATCCTCCACCTTGAGATTGATTACTCCATAACCATTCTGAGGGTTTTTATATATAATATGCTCGACAAAACCCTTTAGTTTATCCAAGATTTGCCTCCCTGCCCGCCGCTCCCCATGCACCGCCTTAACGGCATATTTCCTCTACATGGAGCCGCGCATAAAAAGTGAAAAAACCGACCTGTTTGTACAAACAAGGTCGGTTGTATGTTTACTCCTCCAAAGCTTCCTCCGGCTTTACCACACCTATGCCATAATTCCGCTTCATCTGTTCATAAAGGGTATTTGCCAGTCCCAGTCCACTGCCATCTGTCACCTTGTCACACAACTCCTGCACCGCAAAATCCTTAAAATAATCTACCATCTTCGACGCATACCCGTTCTCATCATCATCCGAGAATACCTTTGTAGTCTCCAGCATTGAGTTAAACACCTGCTCCATGAAATACGCCTCAAATTCTTTACAGGCATCCATGAGTTCTTTTTCGTCCACTGATTCACTGCTGTTTTCGAGTTTACTCTGAAGCGCTGACGTCTTATTGTTTGAAGCCTGTTTTGTCAAATAATCTGCATATGCAGAACCTACTCCGCCAATATCCATTGTATTATCTCCTTCTACACTCTTGTTACAGTCTTCACACTTATCTCTTCAGCTGATTTGCCTGCTGAAGCATCTCGTCCGAGGTTGTGATCACCTTACTGTTCATCTCATATGCCCTCTGTGCAACAATAAGATTCACCATTTCGTCCGCAATCTGAACATTTGAGCCCTCTAAATAACCCTGAATCAATTTCGTTTTAGTCAGATTTTCATTTTCAGCCTCATTCATTTCCTCGCCGCTCGCATCCGTAACCGCATACAGGCTGTCACCCTCTTTACTCAGACCAGCAGGATTATTGAACTGCCAGAGACCGATTGTTATATCAAGACTCTGTGGTATATTTCTGTCATCAGGATAATACAAGGTACCATCCTTTCCAACTGTAATCTTGCTGGTTACAATATCGTCATCCTCAAGGATGATAGGCTCCCCCTCCGAATCCAAAACCGGAAGACCATCTGTTGTTTCCAGCGTGATTCCCTCACTGCCAACAGCAAAAACAAAGTTACCGTTCCTTGTATAATATGTATTTCCGTCTGCTCCCCGAATTCCAAAGAAACCTCTTCCATTCAGGGCAAAATTTGCCTCTCCGGGTGTCTCGAGCAGGTTTCCATCTGTAAAAATGGAAGTGATCGAAGAATTTCTTACGCCCAGACCTACTTCCGCGCCAATCGGCTTGTTCGCGCCATTCGCTGTAGTAGTTCTTGTCTGTATTGTCTGGTATAAAAGTGATTTAAACTCCATAACCTCTGCCTTATAACCTGTCGTATTTACATTTGCGAGATTATTGGAAATGTTATCTACATTTAGCTGCTGCGCAATCATGCCTGTTGCGCCCGTCCACAATGATCGTACCATTTATCTTCTCCTCCTATATTAAATCCTTTACGTTTATCCCTGCATTATCCTGAAACTCTGCCGAGTGTCATTGATTTTTCAAGAGTCTCGTCAAAGGTTGTCAACATTTTCTGGTTTGACTCATAATGTCTTGAAATCGTAATCATATTTACCATCTCTTTGACAACGGATGCATTTGACATTTCAAGGTAACCCTGACGTATTTTGAAATTTTCAGCGTCCTTTGACACTGCACCTTCCTTGGCATCCCACATTGTCTCACCATAATGGGTCAGATAATTGGTATCTTCAAATTCCGTTATTTTCAAGCTTGCCACAAGATTTCCATCCTGAAAAATATCACCAGACTCATCAAATATGGTAGCCCCCGCTGTGGTTGACAGCTGTATTCTTCCATTCTCACCAAGAACATAATCCCCGTCCTTTGTCACCAGATAGCCATCCTTTGTGAGTGTGAAACCGCCGTCCCGTGTATATTTTGTAGAGGTCACGCCTGATTTGCTGGTAAATTCAATGTTGAAAAAACCGTCACCGCCGATAGCGATATCATACGTATTCCCAGTGTCGCGAAGTGAACCCTGGGAGAAATCTGTATAAGTCTCTCCTATTTTTACGCCAAGACTCATATTTCCCAGGCGCTTTGGTGTGTTTGGATTTTCTGTTACATCCTTAATCTTCACTGCCATTACTTCCGAATAGGCCTGGCTTGTAGATCCTTCCTTTTTAAAACCAGTAGTATCTGCATTTGCCAGATTATTCGACATGATATCCATTCTGTACTGCTCATTTAACATGCCGGTATAGGCTGTATATAGACCTCTAAGCATATGTTCCTCCTAATCTGATGCCTTGGATACAGCATTATCAGGCGAACCCCTCCCAGAGCATTAGTCATCCCTTCCCCCCGCGAGGAACTCGACATACTTGCCCGTTCCTATGGCAACCGCAGTCATTGGATCCTCTGCAGTCATGGTATTGATACCTGTCCTTGATTCGATCAAATCCTCCAGACCGCGAAGCAGACTCCCGCCCCCGGTAAGAACAATACCTCTGTCAGCAATATCTGCTGCCAGCTCAGGCGGAGTTTTCTCCAATACACTGTGAATGGTATCAATAATCTGGGAAGTTGTCTCACGAAGCGCCTCCTCAGTCTCTTCGGAAGAAACCCGGATGGTCTTTGGTAATCCTGTAACAAGATTTCGTCCCCTGACATCCATGTAATCAACTTCTGCTCTCTTAAATGCTGAACCAATTTTAATTTTAATGTCTTCTGCTGTCCTCTCACCAATCAAAAGATTATGTTTCTTTCTCATATATCTGACGATAGCCTCATCAAAGTCATCGCCCGCAACCTTTATAGATGCGCTGACAACAGTTCCGCCAAGTGAAATCACCGCAATATCCGAAGTGCCGCCTCCGATATCCACAATCATATTTCCGCATGGCTTTGAGATGTCGATTCCCGCTCCGATCGCTGCCGCTATCGGTTCCTCGATAATCTCCACATTCCTTGCGCCCGCCTGATACGTAGCATCCTCGACAGCCTTTTTCTCCACTTCCGTAACACCGCTCGGCACGCACACTGCGATAATCGGCTTGCGGAATGTCTTCCTGCCAAGTGCCTTCTGAATAAAGTGCTTCATCATCTGCTCTGTAACTTTATAGTCAGAGATAACTCCCTGCCTGAGCGGTCTGACGGCTACAATGTTGCCTGGGGTTCTTCCAAGCATCAGCCGCGCATCTTCTCCAATGGCTTTTATTTTATTCGTATCTCTGTCAAAAGCAACAACGGAAGGCTCCTTCAAAACTACCCCCTTGCCTCTGATGTAAACTAAAATACTTGCGGTTCCAAGGTCAATTCCAATATCTGTGTATTGCATGGCTGTATGCCCCTTTCTTCATTCATAATCTCAAAAATGTTCAAATTGGTAAAATCAGGTTATCTATCTTTGCTTTATCGCGTTGAATCTGGTATTCCTTAGTATTCCCATTACAGTTTTATCTATTATGGTATACTGCAACTAAGCCATTATAACCTAATTTAACCATTTTTCAAAGGGGTTTAATACTTTTTTTACAATAAAAACTTTTGAAACCGAAAAAAATGCCATTAAAGTTATTTTACAACATCTATAT
>JAIECJ010000120.1 GCA_029068555.1 Lachnospiraceae bacterium | reverse complement strand
TTTTGTGTGCAAAATCTGTTATAATTCACACCTCAATAACTTATAAGCTGATGAAAACTGGCGTTGGTATGAATTGTAACTGATTCAGGTGACGTATGATGCCAATTTGCTATAAAAGCAATTACAGATTTGAAAGATGGTGTATAAGATGATGGATCCAGCCACAGCTTATTTCTTGAAAAAGTACTATCCTCACGTGATAAAATGGTGGTTAGTGGTGTACAATCCCGAAGTAGTCCGCATATGGCCCTCAAAGGCTGAGGAGGAAGAAGCTCTGCGGCTTGAAGCCGAAGAGTCAAAAGTTCTTGCAATCGAGGACTCTGAATTATCCGGCAGAAACAATATAGCTAAAACAAACAGCATTGATGAATCTGCATTCAATGCTGCGACCGGTTCATATTCAGGGCTATACGGTCAGGGACCTGTAGACGCGGACACGCAGGCCGCACTTGATGCAATTATGAATGCGACCAGCAGCCAGAGCTCCATAGACTCTCTTCTGGCGTCAGGCGGTTCTCCAACTGACGAAGTAATTCTACCGCCGGAACAGGATGAAATTGTAAAAGAGGCAAACGAAATATATGAGCGGCTTCTGCGCGAAGCCGCCGAGGATGAAGCGCGGAAACAGGCTGAAATTGATGAAATGCGAAAGCAGGCTGACCGAAAGTTTGCACAGCAGTAATCGAGCAGGGAAGATTTTTCCTACACGCCATACGCCGCTTTAGCGGCATACTTCCTCTGCATGGAGCTGCGCATAAAAAAGAATATCGCAAAGCGATATTCTTTTTTATTAGCTGCACTTATTTTTGAGTTCTTCCCATCTCCTGTCAATTTCTTTCTGAAATTTACCGATAAGCTCCTCATTTTCTTTTCTAAACAAATGTCTGAAACGTCTCTGTGGCTTTAAAAATTCCTCAATGGGCATTTTGTTTTTCGGCTCATAATTTAATATCCATTTGCCTTCCACAACTTCAAACAATGGCCAGTAGCATGTCTCCATCGCCATTTTGCAGATATTCATTATCTCGCCTGGCTCGTATCCCCATCCTCTCGGACAAGGTGACATTACGTTCAGGAATGCTGCTCCAGGCGTATAAATTGCCTTCTGCGCTTTTGTATATAAATCCTTGAAGTTTGATGTAAAGGTACTCTGCCCCACATAGGGAACATGGTGCTCTGCTATAATAGCTGCGAGATCCTTCCGTACCTGAACCTTTCCTGCTGACACTTTACCTGCGGGTGTCGTTGTCGTATCTGCATACTGCGGTGTTGCCGATGAGCGCTGTGTTCCTGTATTCATATAGGCACCATTATCATAGCAGACATACACCATGTCATGACCGCGCTCCATAGCTCCTGACAGGGACTGAAAGCCGATGTCGTACGTTCCGCCGTCTCCGCCAAACGTAATAAACTTGAAATTATCCTTTATCTTTCCTTTTTTCTTTAACACGTGATATGCTGTTTCAACACCTGAAAGCGTTGCACCGGCATTCTCAAACGCATTATGGATATAGCTGTCCTCGTATGCTGTATATGGGTACATAAAAGAAGAAACCTCAAGACAGCCAGTAGCATTCCCGATTACCGCCTTATCCCCTTCCTCAAGTGCCCGCAGCACCGTGCGCACTGTAATCGTACCGCCGCAGCCTGCACACATTCGATGTCCCGGGGCAAGGCGTTCTGGTTTACTCATGACTTCCTTAAAGTTATATGCTGTCTGTTCCATGCTCTTTAAACCTCCTCTGACTGCTCGCTGCGCAGACCTATATACTCGTACATCCCTGTTACCACATGTGTCCGTGCAATCGTTTCGAGATTCTCGTAAACTACCTTAAAATCAGAAACGGTGATATCTCTGCCGCCAAGTCCATAAAAATAGTTCACAACCTCCACTTCACTGCGCGCCTGATACAATGCCGCACGTACTTCCGCACCAAGCGGTCCGCTTGTGGCTGAAAACATTTCACTCCTGTCCATAATTGCAGCCGCCTTTACCCCGGAAAGTGCCCTTGCTATTTCCTCCTCAGGGAATGGCCTGAATACCCTTATCTTGATAAGCCCCACCTTTTTGCCCGTGGTATTTCGAATCTCATTAATGGCAGCCTTGCATGTACCTGCCGCAGATCCGATAATAACAACTGCATACTCTGCATCCTCCATCTGGTATTCTTCAAAAAAACCGTACTTACGCCCTGTCATCTCCTCAAATCGGGCGGCCGTCTCAAGAATAACTGCTCTTGCCTGAATCATCGCCTGTCTCTGTGCACGTTTTGTCTCCATGTAATAATTAGATACTGCATATGGTCCTACTGCCATCTTTTCCTCTGGATTCAAAAGATAATGCTCTGGCTCATATTCGCCGACAAAGCTTTTTACCCTGTCATCTTCCACCAGCAGTATGTTTTCCACTCCATGGCTTGTGATAAATCCATCCTGGCAGACCATCACCGGAAGATGTACACGCTTATCCTCCGCTATTGGGAATGCCTGTATAAAATTATCATATACCTCCTGGTTGGACTCAGCATATATCTGTATCCAGCCAGAGTCTCTTGCGCCCATACTATCCGAGTGGTCAGCATTGATATTAATCGGACCTGAAAGCGCCCTGTTTACCAGCGCAAGCACAATCGGCAGCCTGTTAGAAGCAGCCACATAGAGTTCTTCCCACATCAACGCCATACCGCAGGACGAAGTTGCCGTGATAGCCCTGGCACCTGCCGCCGAAGCGCCGATTGTCGCACTCATGGCACTGTGTTCACTCTCAACATGTATAAATTCCGTATCAATCTCACCATTTGCTATGTAATTTGCCACATACTGTGGAATTTCTGTAGACGGTGTAATGGGAAAAGCCGGCATGACATCCGGATTTACCTGTTTTATGGCATACGCCACAGCCTCATTTCCTGATAAACGTTCTCTGATTGCCATTTACTTGCCCTCCCTCATACCAATCGCGCCAAATGGACAGACTTTGGCACAGATGCCGCAGCCCTTACAGTGGTCATAATCAAACGATTCTCTCTTTCCGGCTGTCACCGGAATGGATGAATCCGGACATACCGGTGTGCACAAAAGGCACTGTTTGCATTTATCCGCATCCCATACAGGAGTCGCCGTTCTCCATTCTCCTGTGCAAAAATCCCTTGACGTCGCCGCTTCAAATATTTTATTGCCCTCTGTTATATCCTGCCATGGACTTTGTTCATTGATTCTGTCGTATATTTTTTCGTTCGCCATATGTAAACTGCTGCCTCCATTCCTTTATAACTTAAAAAATATCACTCTGCCTGCGCAAAGGCAAGCTCAAGTGCCATCATATTACCATCAATGACCTCTGGCTTCTTTGCAAACTTATGATGAAAAGAGGCTTTCATCTCCTTCAAAAACTCCTCTTTCTCCATAACCTTTGAAACTGCCACTGTCGCCGCAAGCATCGGTGAATTGGGATAATTCTTTCCAAGTGCCTTGATGGAAATCGCCTTTGCGTCCACTGTGTAAACTGCACCCTCATAACCATGAAGCTTGTCAGCAATCTCCTCCCTGCTGTGCGTTGAATTGACAATCACTGCCCCCTTTGGGTTCAGACCTTTCGTCACATCAATACTTTCCAGCAGACTCTCGTCCACAACAACCACATAGTCCGGTTCGTAAATATTGGAATGTACTGTAATCGGATTGCTGCTGATACGGTTATATGCCGTAATCGGCGCACCCATTCTCTCCGGACCGTATTCAGGAAATCCCTGCACATATTTTCCCGTCTTAAATGCCACATCTGCAAGCAGCAGCGCAGCAGTCTTTGCCCCCTGGCCTCCACGGCCATGCCACCTGATTTCTATTGTATCTTTCATCTAAATCCTCCCATACTGTCAACAGCCCATCAAGCTGAACCATTGCACAAATTTGTCATGTGAAATCTCTGGTTTCACATTATCCTACAGTCAATGTTGTTTGTCGTAACCCGGAACTCTATATCGCCCACGCTCAATATATCATTATTTTCCAGCTCCATCAGTTCATATGGTGGTATCATAATCCCGTTTACCAGCGTATGATTAACACTTTCCAAATCCTGTACAAAGTATTTCTGATTCATCTTGGTTATCAGGCAATGTTTCCTGCTGACCGCCTTAGACATCTCCAAAGTGATAACGCCGTCAACTGCCTCCGGATTTCTTCCAATCAAAAAATCATTGTCGCCAACCAGAAATTCAAGTCTCCCACTTTTTCCAATATACAAAAGCTTTAACATCACTTTCTGCCCCAAACCGGAATCAACGCCTGTATACCCTGATATCTTACAGCCAATATAACCTATTTCCGCCAAGGCTTCCTCCATCTGCACCTTTCCTGACTTTAGCAGCCGTACAATTTTTTTTGCGTATTCTGCCTTCTCAGGCGGAAGGAACGAAACAATATTTTTAACAGTGTCTTCAAACTGATCATACCATCCGGTATCATCCGCATATCGAAACTCTCCTGTTATCGGGAGTACGGCTACCATGAAACAGTCTTTATCCCTGTTAAAATAAATGTTATCATATTTGTACCATATACATTCTTTTTTCAGGAACCCATTCTCTTCCACCTTTTTATTAAGATATATCATCTCATATAATAAATCAACCAGTCTGGCCTCTCCAAACTTTGGAATCTCGTTTATAAGCCGGACAGTATTCTCGCCTTCTGCCTGAAAAATAAGTTTTTCCCTGCCGTTTTGCTGACTTCTTCTGTATGGAAGCATCTGATCCATATGCTCTTGCTCCAATATCCGGCAGCCAATCTCAAAAAACGGATCCAACTCCTGAAACAAAAAGGAAATCTGTTTGTCCTTAGCCTTAACCAGCATGTCTGTCATCCTCCATGTCTTCCTCTTGTTTTCTCAATATTCTTATTGAATCTGATATATTTTCAAAAATATGTACATTTGCCGCCCTGTCACTTTCCATACACTGAATTGTGACAATAAATTCCCTTTTTCTGTAATTCCCAAGCAGAAAAATATTATAAAAACAATACCCTGTCACATGTGACAAATACTGTATTTCACCATATGTCCGCCTGTTGATGACACGTTTGGTAACATGGAGACAATCAAAATGACGAATATCCTTACAGAAGCTTTTGTAATACTCATTCAATCTGGTACTAAGAGTGTCTTCTGTCAGGTCAGCCGCTCCCCTTGTGACATTAATCACTGTCCTTTTATCCTTGGACAGCCAGCTGTTATGTGATGGCACAAAAGAGTCTGACGGCTTAATGTCCGACGGAATCATGATTTCTATTCCCTCATCATAAAGTCGATACTTTTTATAAAGCATTATAAGGTTTTGCCCTTTCTTATCTCTATATTTTTACTTGTGTACATAAGAATAAACGCTGTCACCACCATGTGACAGCGTTCCAATTTTCTTTCAGTCAGGAAATTATTCTTCGACACTGTAATTTGGTGCCTCTTTTGTAATATGAATATCATGTGGATGACTCTCCCTGAGCGCAGCAGCAGAAATTTTTACAAACTTGCCCTTATTTTTCAGCTCCTCTATCGTCTGTGTACCACAATATCCCATACCAGAGCGAAGTCCGCCCATAAGCTGGAATACAGTATCTTCCACATTTCCCTTGTAAGCAACCCTTCCCTCAACGCCCTCGGGAACAAGCTTCTTGGCATCTGTCTGGAAATAGCGGTCTTTACTGCCATTCTCCATGGCTGCAATAGATCCCATGCCTCTATATACCTTATATTTTCTTCCCTGGAACAATTCAAATGTTCCAGGACTTTCCTCACAGCCTGCAAAAATACTACCCATCATGCAGACATTACCGCCTGCTGCAATTGCTTTTGTCATATCGCCGGAATATTTGATACCGCCGTCGGCAATAATCGGAATACCATACTCCTTTGCCACTGCGTAGGAGTCCATAATCGCTGTAATCTGTGGAACACCAATACCAGCAACTATTCGCGTCGTACAAATGGAGCCTGGTCCGATACCTACCTTAACCGCATCCGCACCTGCCTCAATAAGCGCCCTTGTACCGTCTCCCGTCGCAACATTACCTGCTATTACCTGCAAATCGGGATAACTTTCCTTTATCATCTTAAGACAGCGGAGCACATTCTCCGAATGTCCGTGTGCACTGTCAAGCACTATAACGTCAACCTTCGCCGCCACAAGCGCCGCTACGCGGTCAAGCACGTTGGCAGTAATTCCGACACCAGCGCCGCACAACAGTCTTCCCTGTTCATCCTTTGCCGCAAGCGGGTACTTGATTGTCTTCTCAATATCTTTTATTGTGATAAGTCCTTTGAGATTGTAGTCATCATCAACAATAGGAAGCTTTTCTTTCCTTGCATCGGCAAGAACTTTCTTTGCCTCCTCAAGCGTTATACCTTCTTTGGCTGTTATAAGGCCTTCTGAAGTCATGGACTCTTTTATTTTCTTTGTGTAATCTTTTTCGAACTTTAAGTCACGATTTGTAATAATGCCGACTAACTTTCTTCCCTCGGTAATTGGAACACCTGAAATCCGGAACTTCGCCATCAGGGAATCTGCATCAGCAAGTGTATGATTGGGAGTAAGTGAAAAAGGATCTGTGATTACGCCGTTTTCAGAACGTTTTACCTTGTCTACCTCTTCCGCCTGTGCCTCGATAGACATATTTTTGTGGATGATTCCGATACCACCCTGCCTTGCCATGGCAATCGCCATTCTGTGTTCTGTAACAGTGTCCATTCCCGCACTCATCATGGGAATGTTAAGCTTGATTTTCTTGGTTAACCATGTTGTCAAGTCAACCTGATTTGGAATTACCTGTGAATAACTTGGAACTAAGAGCACGTCGTCAAAAGTAATGCCTTCGCCGATTATCTGACCCATTTTTCTTCCTCCTGTAAATTAATTAAACTTCATTCCATTTCAATTTTCACAAAATGAAGCTGGTTAAAAAGTGAAAATATTTTTAAAATTATACTAAAGCAGACGCAGCTTGTCAAGCACTTAATCCATATAAACTTTTCTCGGCGCGATTCCTTTAATGGTCTTCGCAAAATCTTCTGTCAGATTCATCAGAAACTTTTTATTTCCTTCATAAAATACCCAGTAGAGCTTCTGCTCCGGCAAATCATGACCCGCGCTCAAATCCGTTACCTTTGTCTCACGTCTTCTGTAAGAATCAAGCTGGTGTGACTTCTCGGGAGCCATAATCTCAATCTTACCCACATCAATTGTAGTGACTTTCTTTCTTCTTGTTTTTGCCATAATCTTGTCCACTGAGATTTCCTTGTCAAGATACAAGTATTCGTACTCAATATCCGTCCACTGAAAAACGAAATAGTCAAGCACACCGAGAACAATAACTGCAACAAATAGATAAATGTTTCCTGTCAAAAGTGTCATAAAGCCCAGCAGAACCGTAAACACGACACTCACAATCCTGAGCATAGCCTCCTTTGCGCCTTTTTCTCTTTTTACCAGTAGTTCCTTGTAGCTTTCATTCATATCGTAATACCTTCCTTAATTAATTTTTCCGTATATTTTAAATGATACCTTATATAATAGAACAATTCAACGCAATATTCAAGCTTTAGAAAAAATTAATACTATGTTGATTGACTAAGTCTGTCTTTCCATAGTATTATATTTTTTATGGCACAGGACATCGCAGACAACATATTTATAGGAAACGGCAAATACTTTTGTCGTCCACTATAGTATCTGACAGACGGAGGTAATACCATGGAGGTGTATAATAAAAACCGAGACAGCAATCATTCAATGCACGACGAAATCCGGGAACAGAATGCCAAGCTAAAGGGTGCCCCCCTAAGAGAAAAACTTGGTTATTTTCAGGAATACTATCTCAAGACAACGCTTGTGGTCATTGCTGTTGTCATTTTTATCGCATACATTGCACACAGTATGCTGACCGCCCCATCGGATACGGCTTTTGCCGCATATTTCTACAATGATACCGGCGACTCATCCGACACTGGACTGCTTGACGGTTTTGTGGAATACATCAATCTTGATACCAGTGAACATGAAGCATACATTGATGCAACCATGAACTATGCTCCTGACAGTAGTGACATTAACACATATATGAGCCTGGAAAAAACAATGGCGGTCATCTCAACAAGCGAACTTGATGTTGTCGTAGGAGATACGGAAACTGCCAACTATTTTGCAAGATGTGAATGTCTCCATGATGTCACAACAATTCTACCCGATGACTTGCTCACAAAATTTAAGGACAGGCTTTATTATGCAGAAGTAGGCGAAGACAAGAATGTGCTTCCTGTAGGAATTTATGTCACAGATTCACCAAAACTGAATGAATATTATTACTATGTTGACAAAGAGCCCATCCTGGGGTTCATCATCAACTCAAACAGCCTTGAAAATGCTATTGAATTTTTGAGATACATATATATAGAAAATTAACTGATAAAACAAAAGCGCTGCTTTACAGCAGCGCTTTTGTTTTATCTCCATATCAGTTTCTTCCACTGTTCTATCTGTTCCTCCGTCATAAATCCATTGGAGGTTCCCACGAACCCTATCTTATAAGATGCAAACAACAAAGCATTTTTGATAGCTTCCCTGGCATCCTTTGTTTTGGTATAATAGTGAAGAAATGATGAAAACAATGCATTACCCGCACCAACAGTATTTACAATCTCATTCGTTTTCACAGGCTTATAATCAATAAAGCTATTGTCCTCTTTGGTATAAAGAATGACCCCTTTATCCCCGACTCCCATAATAATGATTTCAGGATCGTACTTGTCCCTGCATTCCTTTATGCAGTCATGGGGATCGTTCTCAAGATCATCGTCGCTGATGTAAAGAATATCCGCAGCTGACAGAAAGTCTTCCTTATTTGCTATCTTCTCTGCCCGCATACTGCGCACATTCAGCGCAAGCGGCTTCTGATATTTCTTGGCAAGCTTTATAAGCGGACGACAGAAATTACAGTTTGACATCAGCACCAGATCCTTATCCTGTATCTGTCTTTCCAGCAGTTCAAAATCATAGTCTACATGTCTGATATCCTTGACATCCTCAAATGTCTGCTTCCCCCCTTTACAGTATAGAATCACCGAAGTCGGCATTCCATCAAGCATAGGCAGAACATAATCCGTACTTAAATCTACCTCGTTTGTCTTAAGAAAAGCATCAATCTGACTTTTTGACATACTCCTCGCCACCATGCTCATAAAGTCCACTTCATTTCCGAGCCATCTGAGTGCCATTGCCTCATTAAAACCAGCACCGCCTATTCCCGTATTAACCAAATCCGGAATACTCTCAAACTGCTTGTAAGGCACCGGCAGCGCCTCAACCTTAACAATTGTTTCCATCTGCACAAATCCCGCAACCATAAATTTACTCATAATTAACCTCCTTCAATGTCTCCTGGCACTCTTTTTATTTTGCTTCCTTTTCGGAAAAGTGTTCCTAATATACAAAGCCAAACATATTATTGCATACTTTTACATAAAATCGCAGAAATTACAACAACCTGGCAGTTTCATAAACCGGGAATCGTCAACACCTCATAAACCCGCAACAACCAAGCTTAGAGAATTCGTTAAACCCCATTGATTGATAAAAAGCGATTGTCCGAGGCATTCCTATTAATTCATTTTTTTCAAAAGCTGCTAACACTAATAAGGAATTTTCAAACCCTCTACGGAGTATGGGCAAATTATCAGTATAAGCTGTCCAACCCACTTCAGTATATAGACGAACTATCTCTTTTTCGTTATATTCTGTATACTCTCTTATTTCCATAGGCTTCTCCTCCACATTTCAATTTTGTGTCCAATAATAAAATAGATGTGAGTTATTTACAATGTGTATTATAAGCCCATTTTCATGGGTACACAATTCCGAAAAGGGAATTATTTTATGCATATGTACAAAGCATGTTACTGTTCACACCTACGCCGAAATAGTGGGAATCATGCGCCAAAATGCTTGCCTTTTAGCATTTTGTGTGCAAAATCTGTTATAATTCACACCTCAATAACTTATAAGCTGATGAAAACTGGCGTTGGTGTGAATTGTAACCAAAGCATTACAACCACTGCGTATTTACTACATGATACGCATAAGCGTTCAAATTTAGCATATAAAATTTCATCCAGAAAATTATTACATGTATTAAGCCATTACATTTCAAGTATATTTACATATATATTATCATATTTTTTGACAATTATATATATTTTTGACAAATTTTTTGTATTTTTTTTAATCAGTGGTGCGGAGCTTTCAAATATGCTACAATATCAATATATAATGTGCAGGTCAGCAGCAGCTGTCAGAAACAATTTCTAGTAAATAAGGATGGGTTAAGATGAAAGAACAATTATATACAATTCCTCTGAATGATGCATTTGCGGCGGACGATGAATGTCCTTTCTGCTTTATTGAACAGAAGCTAGAACAGGATCTGCTTGACTTTACACTTGGTTCCGGATCCTCATACATGGAGAGTGATATCCGCGGCTTCACCGACAAGGAAGGCTTCTGCCGGTACCATTTCCTCAAAATGTACCAGTACGGAAACACGCTCGGAAATGCATGGATTCTGAAAACACATTTCAAAAAAATCAACGATGAGTTCGCCAGTGAAGTTAAAAAGTTTAAACCCGCAAAGCTTTCCTTTATGGATCGTCTGAAGCGCTCCCAGGAAATCAACAATACCATGACAGCATGGACATATGAAAAACAGCGATCCTGTTATGTCTGCCGTCAGTATGAAGATACTTATGCCAGATACCTTGACACCTTTTTCTATATGTACAAAAAAGATGCAGCCTTTGTGAAAAAACTAGAAAACAGCAAAGGTTTCTGTCTTGTGCATTTCGGAGACCTATGCCAGAGTGCCGTAGAAAAGCTAAACCAAAAACAGTGTGATGAATTTTTTGCAGCAGTCTTCCCCCTTATGGAAACAAACCTAAAGCGACTTGAGGAAGATGTCAGCTGGATGGTAGAAAAATTTGACTACCGAAACGCAGACGCAGACTGGAAAAATTCTAAAGATGCCATACAGCGTGGGATGCAGAAACTAAAGGGCGGCTATCCTGCCGCCCCTGTATATAAGCAAAAGAAATAATTTTAACTGCCCGAAGGGAGATTCAGTGTCATAGCTTTTACAAGCTCTATATATGCCTTTATCTCCCTGAATGCCGCATCCGGATCTGCCTTTTCCTCATTTTTTTCCCTGATAATGCTGCTGATTGTGTAATCAAGCAGTTTCTTTATGCGCTCCCGTCTCACCTTATCTGTAATATTTCCAATTTCTGTCATTTTTAAATATGCCGCTATCCGCTCATCATAAATTTTCCTTGACTCCGCCGTTTTTGCAACGACCTCCTGCTCCGACTCGTGCACCGCTTCCTCCAAAAAAATTGTGAGATATGGATAATTTTTTGCCACCTTTGTCTTTACTAATGAAATCTGCCTGATTACTTCAAAATAATCTTTTTCGTCTTCATCCACAACTGTAGACAGTTCCAACAACATATACTTTACACAATAGTCGTAAACAAACACATAGATTCCTTCTTTCGAACCAAAATAATGGAACCAGAGTCCTTTACTGATACCTACCGTCTTTACCATCTCATCTGTACTGGCATGTTTATACCCGTTCCTGGCAAACACTTCAATCGCACCGTTAATCATACGGTCCTGCTTTTCTCTTGCAAGGTCAAAAAATTTTTCGTTCATTTGTACCTCCATCATGAATTGATTCCCACTGCTTTTGTAACGTTCCATTGTAAAAGTTGACTCCATCAGTCGACTTAATATTAGCATAATATTCCAAAGGAATCAAGAAAGTCCGGTACAAATTTTACATAATCTCTTTTCATTTCCATAAAATAGTATTAAAATAAGTATAACTATAAAATAAATCCAACTGCAACAGGAAAGGAGAACTACACATGGCTAAGAAATTTAGCAAGCTTGTTTTATTCAGTGCCCTCGCCGGCGCTGCAGCTGCAGGAACTTATTATTATCTTCAGAACAAGGCAAAAACTCCTGAAGATGATTTTGATGACTTTGACGATTTTGATGATTTTGACGAGGATCTTGACGCTGAAGATTTCTCTACTGACATGGTAAATTCCACAGGCAGCAAAAACCGCCCATATGTACCTATTGATATAGACAATGCGAAGGAAATTATTGGTGAGAAAGTAATCGAAACCCTTGATAAGACCAAGGAAAAACTGGAACACTTTAATGTCTCCGAAAAGATTGACAAGGCAAAGGAAATCATTGGTGAGATGACATCTTCCAATATCGATCCAGTATATACAGAGATGGATATGTCCGCCGCCCCGGCTGACAAAAATGAAGAAAATGCATCTGTATCAGCAACTTATACAGAAGATCACCATACAGAAAATTCTTCCGAAGAATTTTTCAATGATTCCGAAAGTAAATAAGCCACAGACAAAGAAAGGGAAAGTTATGATTCATATCATAACTTTCCCTTTCAGCAATTTGGGGTCAACACGCTCTAGTCAAACAAAAACGCCGCCAGTTCCTTTACTGTTGTAAAATAGACATCACTATTTTTTTTCATGAACTCCCTGATTTCAGGAATATCATTTGCCCAGCCTGCCCCGACAAACGGCACGCCATAGGCCTTCGCCATGTCGTAGCCGGGCTTTAAATCGTCAACCATGACCATTTCCTCTGGCTTAAATCCATACTTGCGGGATATAGTCTCCAGCGCATATGTACTGGGCTTTCTCTGCTCTGGTGGGCACTCCCAGCCAAAAATCATGTCTGGCATTGGCAGGTGATTGACTTCATAATCTCTTTTAATATTAAAATCATACGAATGTGAAATCACACACACGATACCGTTTTCCGTTTTTTGTCGTTCTATGATTTCCCTTATTCCATCATATGCCTTTGCTGTATGACCAGAAACATAATTTTTCCAACACTCTGTCTCCACCACAAGCTCCTCATCTGTCATACCTAACTTCTCCACACAATAGGGCACAAAACCTGGATCAAAATTCTCGCGGAAGTAATCGTCGAGCGAGATAGTCACCCCCGGTCTTAACAGCCTGAGCGCTTCAAGAAACGCTGGATAATGTATCGTGGCAGTACTGTTGACTACCGTATCATCATGGTCTAATATCAGACATTTATACCTCATTCGATCCTTTCCCTTCTTGGAAACATGCCAATATAATTCTACTTTTCTGTTATCATAAAACGTGTTTGAAAAATGCTTTCTGCCAGATGTGCGTCACAGTTTGTAGGAGATTAAATCATCTTACAGATGATTAGCCAAATGAAGGAGACATAGGGGTCAAAGGCATAAAGGGCAATGCCTTATGTTGACTGAATTTGGCGCAAATATCACGCAAAGTGGTGAATACGACGCTTTGGCGTCGTTATGCAGGTGGCAGGAATGATTTTTCAAACACGCTCTAGCCCATATTTCATAGTTTCTTACTTCGGCAGTACAAACGAGCTCTTCAGCGACACGATTCTGTTAAATACAAGTGCATCTGGTCTGGAATCTTTAGCATCCACGTTGAAAAAACCCTGTCTCACAAACTGGAAGCTGTCATACGGCTTCGCATCCTTAAGCGCCGGCTCGACATAGCACTCTTTTAATATAGTGAGGGAATTGGGATTCAGGTTCAGAGAGCCGTCCTCATTGTATACGCCTTTCTCCTCATCAATGAGATTCTCATATAATCTCACCTCGACCTTCACTGCATATGGTACTGGAACCCAGTGAATTGTTCCCTTTACCTTTCTGCCAGTAAAACCACTGCCCTGCTTCGTCTCTGGGTCATATGTGCAGTGTACAACGGTCACCCTGCCGCTCTCGTCCTTCTCATAGCTGACACACTTTACAAAATACGCACTCATAAGCCGTACTTCATTGCCAGGAAACAGCCGGAAGTATTTCTTGGGCGGCTCCTCCATAAAGTCCTCCCTGTCAATGTAGAGTTCCCTGCAGAACGGAACCTGTCTGGAACCAAGAGACTCATTTTCAAGATTGTTTGGCACCTCGAGGTACTCCACCTCCCCGTCGGGATAGTTGTCTATCACAAGCTTTATGGGATCGAGTGCCGCCATCATCCTTGGCTTTTTGAGCTTTAAGTCCTCGCGGATACAGTACTCGAGCATCGCGTAGTCCGTCGATGAATTTGCCTTACTCACACCGCAGAGCTCCACAAATTTCTGGATGGACTCCGGCGTGAAGCCACGTCTCTTGAGCGCTGCGATGGAAACCAGCCGCGGGTCGTCCCAGCCGTCAACGATGCCCTCCTGCACAAGCTTTTTGATATAGCGCTTTCCGGTTACTACATTGGTTAAATACAGCTTTGCCTGCTCTATCTGTCTTGGTGGATGCGGGTATTCCAGCTCCCTTACCACCCAGTCATACAACGGTCTGTGGTCTTCAAACTCCAATGTACAGATCGAGTGCGTGATTCCCTCGATAGCATCTTCGATCGGGTGTGCAAAGTCGTACATCGGATAGATGCACCACTTATCGCCCGTGTTGTGGTGTGTCATATGCGCCACGCGATAGATAACTGGGTCTCTCATATTCAAGTTGGGTGACGTGATGTCAATGCGCGCGCGAAGAACTTTCTCGCCATCCGCATACTTTCCATTCTTCATGTCCTCAAACAGCTGCAGATTCTCCTCTATGGAACGGCCGCTCGACGGATCTTCCTTTCCCGGCTCCATAAAGGATCCCCTGTATTCCTTAATCTGCTCCGCCGTCAAGTCAGACACATACGCCTTTCCCTTTTTGATCAATTTCACCGCGCACTCGTACATCTCGTCAAAATAGTCAGAGGCAAAGAAAAGCCTGTCCTCCCAGTCCGCGCCAAGCCACTCAACATCCTGCTTAATGGATTCCACAAACTCAACGTCCTCCTTGGTCGGATTCGTGTCATCAAAGCGCATGTTAAACTTACCGCCATACTCCTTTGCAATCCCATAATTCACAAGGATTGCCTTGGCATGTCCAATATGCAGATAACCGTTTGGCTCTGGCGGGAAACGCGTGTGCACTGCATCATATACACCTTCCGCCAGATCCTTGTCAATCAGCAGCTCGATAAAATTTCTCGAAACGACTTCCTTTTCCTCAATGGAAGCTGCTGCTGTATTTTTTTCTGTGTCACTCATTCTCTAATCCTCCATTCTGCCACTACTATGAAAACATCCAAATGCTTTTTTCATGCGATCAGCTCAAATATCTCTTATTGTAATAAATTGTTGGGGTTTTGTAAAGTTTTTATAAAAAGATTGTCCTGATGTTGTCGATACGATGTTACAATTCACACCTACGCCAGTTTTCATCAGCTTATAAGTTATTGAGGTGTGAATTATAACAGATTTTGCACACA
>JAIECJ010000012.1 GCA_029068555.1 Lachnospiraceae bacterium | reverse complement strand
ATTCAATTCTTTTACTTGCCAAACTTGAAGTAGTACTCATTTTATGACCTCCATTTTTATATTTTTTAATTACTTTTAAATAAATAAAATAACACTTTTTGCGCAATTTTCATATAATGCATCTATTATATGAAAATTACGTCTATTTTAGTATAACATATATTATTCTATACGCCTAGTAATTTTTTTGTTTTTCACTCACTTTTTGTAACAGTTCAGCCTTCGGCTTCCTGTTACAGGCATCAAGCCATGCATAATCGCTTCGCGATGGCTTGATGCATCTCAACCATCTGCATTGGCGTCCGGACAGTCACCGAAAAGCCACTTCTGCACCACCTGGCGAATACACCACTTAAAGTCAACTGCCTTAATATCTTCTGTTGTCACAAGGCATACACGCTTCCATTCCTTATTGCCAACCATGTAACTTAAATATCCTATCTTCTGCCCCTTCCGCACTGGTGCAGTAAGAGCTTTCACTTTCTGCAGTGTAATGGTCACCTTCTCGTCCTCACGCATTAAAAGCCCGTCATTTGCTTTTCCCGCTCCTGTCTCATCTGCTTCTATTTCTACCGGCATATATATTTTTTCACCTATTTTTCCAGTCTGTCCATTGCTTACAACTACCTTATCCAATGTTGCAGCAGGAATCTCAATCTCATCAAAACTGCGATAATTGTAGTTAGTCAGCCCATACTCCATAAGCGCTCTTGTATCGCTCCATTTGTATGTCTTGTGGTTTGGCCAGCCGCATGCCAGAAGCGCCACCACAAATGTTTTTCCGTCTCGTCTGAGCGCTCCGACATAGCAGTACCCTGCTTTTGCAGTGAAACCTGTCTTCCCTGAAAGCGCCCCCGTCATCATATTCAGGAATGCATTGTGGTTTACACAGGAAAAACTTCTCTTGCCTGAAATATCTGTAAAGGAATGGTTTGGTGTCCTTGTAATTTCCAGAAAGGTCTCTTTCTGTGGGGACTTCGTGACACAGTATGCCATAACCAGTGCCAAATCCCTTGCTGTTGTCGAATGAAATTTTTCATCTTTGGCCGCATCTAGTCCATTCGGGGTTATATAATATGTATTTTCACAGCCTATCTCTGCGGCTTTGTGGTTCATGAGCGCTGCAAACTGTTCTACATCCCCGCCTACATGCTCCGCAATCGCAACAGCGGAGTCATTGTGCGATTCCAGCATAAGAGACAACAATAAATCCTTTAAGCGGTATTGTTCCCCGTTTCGCATCCCCAGATGCACTGGCGGCATGGAAGCTGCATAGGAGGACACTGTCACGGTATCCTCCAGACTGGCATTTTCCAGTGTCACAATAAGAGTCATAATCTTCGTGGTGCTTGCCATGGCAAGCTGCTCGTCGCCACAGTGGTCATACAGTACTCTGCCCGAATCTGCATCCATGAGCACCGCAGCTTTCGCATAAAGTCTGATATTTGGCTCGTCAGCCTGAACGTTTAACGGCGGCTGCGCAAAGAATACTGTTATTATCATAACAACTGCTGCTACCGTCTTAGCAAAATGCGGAAAAAAGATTCTATTTTTCATAAATTTTTATCTTCCCTATTATATAAGGCTCCATAAAAATATATGTTATGACATCTGCAAATTATCCCAATTCACAATTTACATCTTCAATCTTTTTTCCAGTGCATTCACCACCGTTTCAAGAACTTTGATGCGCGCGTAATACTTATCATTTCCCTCCACAATAATCCAGGGTGCCTCTGATGTAGATGTCTTTACTATCATCTCATCAACAGCTTTCTCATACAAATCCCACTTTTCCCGGTTCCTCCAGTCCTCATCTGTAATCTTCCAGCTTTTTTCCGGATTTTCCTGCCTGTCCTTAAAACGCTTTGCCTGTTCCTCTTTATCAATATGAAGCCAGAATTTCAGCACAACTGCACCATGATGAACCAGCTGGCTCTCCATCTGGTTCATCTCCCTGTATGCACGCTGCCAATCCAGTGTAGTGCAGTATCCCTCGATACGTTCCACCATAACTCTGCCATACCATGTCCGGTCAAAAATGGCTATGTGGCCATCCTTCGGCATTTTTGTCCAAAAACGCCATAGATAATGATGCGCCCGCTCAATGTCATTAGGGGAGCTGGTCGGATTTACCGTATAACCTCTTGGGTCCAGCGCCCTTGTAAGTCTTTTAATTGCCCCGCCTTTCCCCCCTGCATCCCATCCCTCAAAAGCAAGCACCACAGCAATTCTTCTGGCATAAAGCTCACTATGAAGATAACGGAGTTTTTTTTGTAGTTCAGACAGCCTCCTGTCATATTCTTTTCTTCCGAGTTTTTTTGAAAGATCAGCTTTTTTGAGTACACTTTTATTCCAATCCGCATTGTCAAATCTGCCGTCAATTTCCTCCTCTTTCACCTGGCATTCCTTTTTATATCGCTCCTCTAAAATATGTTCTACCTTTGAAAGTATCTTAATTGTGGCATAATTGTCGTCCTCCGCCTCTATGATTGTCCATGGCGCATACTCGCTGTCTGTCTTTATCAGCATCTCATCCGCCATCTTGAAATAATCGTCAAAATGTTTGTTCCTGTCCAAATCTTCTGCTGTCACCCTCCATTTTGTCGACTTGTTATCCAACAGCTTCTTAAAACGCTTTTTCTGTTCGCGTTTTGATATGTCAAGGAAAAATTTAATTATCAGCGTTCCCCCGTCCGTCAACTGCTTCTCAAAAACATTAATATCATCCAGTATTATCGGAACCTCCTTTTTGGAAGTTTCTTTCTCATATCGGTCTACCAGAAGCTTGCGGTACCAACTTCTGTCAAACACTGCAATGCGTCCCTTTTCCGGCGTTTTTGTCCAGAAGCGCCACAGAAACGGATGCAGCCGTTCCTCCTTTGTCGCCGCGTCCGTGGAATATACTGTAAACCCTCTCGGGTCAAGGGTCTGTATCAGCCTGTTAATCTGCGTCCCTTTTCCGGCTGCGTCAAATCCTTCAAATACAATTATCACCGGAACCCCTTTGCTTTTCATCTCTCTCTGCAAAAAAGCAATTCGGGGTTCCAGTTCATCCATGCGTTCTCTGTACACCTTTTTATCAAGTTTTTTTGTTAAATCAATTTTTTCCAGCATTTTATCAGCCCCTTTCTCAACACTTTGATTATATTACCCCGTCAGTTAAAAATCACAACATTTTACTTGTCCAAATCTCCATCTGATACGTTGTCATCAATTGCTGCAGTTCAATCTCCTGCCTTACATATAAAGATTTGTTCGGCATAATATGCTGCATCAGAACTGACTTTTTATTTTCGCATGTGTCATGTCATATTCCAAAATCACATCATATCCATAACTTTTGACTGTCGCCTGCATCTCGTCCAAAAGTTCTTCAAAACGCTGACTGTCAGGAGCAAACACCATTTCCCACGAATAATTTTGTATTGCACGTTTGCACTGGTAGCGTATCGCTGTCTGTTCCGCCGTCTCCACTGAAGCAGTATACAGCATTCCCGGCGCAACCAGGAGCATATCGTTTTTCTCCAGATACTCCATCGTAGTATCTGCATTCATTTTTTTCCTCCAGTCTTCGACAAGCACAGATGTGTCAAGCGCCCTCACACTGTCCCATAGTTCATAATAATAGTGAAATCCTCTATCATTTTTTTCGCACTGTACCACAGCCTTATAATTCAGTGCTGAAATTCCTGATTCCCATGTTCCTCCGCCATATTCCGCCGGCATTTCAACTTCACCTCCATTTAGTAAAGCTTCTCTGCCAAAATCCGTAAGGCTGGGACCATCTTCTTTCATTTCCCATGTCAGTCCCTCAGGTCCTGCTGCGGCCCCGGAGAGACTGGCTCCGTTTAACATGATGCCCTCTTCAGAGTAAAGCCAGTCAATAAAATCCACAAGCCTCTCTGGATCCGCAGACTGCGAACCGACTGCTATGATACTGTTCTGGTTTCCATATGGATAACACCCATATGAATAAATCTGCATATCCTTGACAGGCGCCACCATAAACCCCTTACCCTGCTCCACGTTGGAAATTGTATTGAAGGCGGATTTCCCAAGCCACGGCCAGGGCGAGAAAAAAATCTGCCCATCCCTATACTTTTCGAAGCACTGATCATAGTTTTGATTTGCCGACTTCGGATCAATCAGTCCCATTTGATTTGCCTCATAGAAAAACTTCAACATACGCACATATACTGAGTCATCCTCAATAATACTCTGGTAGTCTGATCCATCCGCCTTTGCAAGCACCACTCCATATTCATCATATCCATACATGCAGCAGGGCTGTTTGATTGCGTTCATCATGTTGTCATCCCAGTCCTTAAAAAAAGAAAAACCATAGGTTTTTGCACCATTTTCCGCAGCCGGATATCGCTCCTGCATCTGTTTTAACACAGGCAGAAGGTCTTCTAATGTATCTACCTCAGGATATCCCAGCTGTTTATACAAATCCCAGCGGATATAAGGTCCATATACAGGTTCAACTCCCTCACTCGGCACATCGAATCCATTGGCCGACACTTGAGACGGAATTGCGTAGATCCCGTCTTGTTCTACACTACTATTTAGATTCTCAATTGCATCCTGATAACGCATAATATTTTTTCCCTGCAATTCATCTTCCATGTTGTATATCAGCCCTGCATTTACCAGTTCCTGCAACTGGCCATTCACGCCTTTGCATATGATAAGGTCACCCAGGTTACCTGCTGCTACGCGCACTTCAAAAAGAGTGTCCCCGCCTTTGGTCATATTGGGCGCTATAATATTCAATTCCATATTAAACTTCTTTCTGACTACTTCCCCAAACCATCCTGACTGAATTCCTTGATAATTCGCAGAAAAATCAAATACATCCACGACAATAAATTCCTTATATGGACAATCGTTTGCATTCAGCGCTGTCAGATAGCCAGCATTTCCCCTCATGCCGGCACAACCGGAGAAATTCAAACAGCATACCACCAAAAGACAAATTGACGTAATTCGGTATCGTTGTTTTTTATTCATTTTCAACCACTCTCTTCCTGGATTGACAATCCTATTTTACTCACTTATACTATTATTAAACATTTAAAAACTATTTTTTATTATAATTATACTATATCAAATTTATGGAACAATTCAATATATATTACATATAGGGAGCGGGGAATTTGATGGAAACTTTATTGATAGCCGACGATGAAAAAAATATACGCGATGGGCTCAAATGCATTCTCGACTGGGAAAAACTCGGCTTTACTTTATGCGGTGAAGCAGCAAATGGCGAGGAAGCGCTCTCCTGCATCTTAAAAGACAAGCCCAGCCTTGTTCTTTTGGACATCCGTATGCCGAAGCTTACTGGTATCGACATCATCCGGATTGCGCGCGAGCAGGGTTATAACGGCAGGTTTATCATCCTGAGCGGGTACTCCGACTTTTCTTATGCGCAGGCTGCCATCCGTTACGGCGTGGAGTATTATCTGACGAAACCAATCGACGAGGACGAACTGCTGGATGCCATCAACACGATAAAGGAGAGTCTGGAACAGGAGCACAAAGAATCGGATAATATTGCACTTTACCGCAAAAAAGCCAAAAATGTGATTCTTCACGAACTGGTCACTGGTATCTGGAAGAAAGATGGCATAACAAGTCTCTCCTCCACAGACTTCCAAAGCATGGAGCTTGTCTTTGATGTCTATCAGGTTGTGATTTATGAAAAATTCGGTTTGTCTCCTGAAGACAAAAGCTATCATTTTGCTGATCTGCTAAATATTACCAACAGCGGAAATCACTCCTTTGAGCACTTTGAGGAGAACAATAAAAATGTGATTTTGTTAAAAGGATCCTTTGCGCTCAGGCGGTTTGAAGAATTTCTGCGCCACTATGAAAAGGCAGAGTTTCAGGCAGGAAGCCCTATGGACTCTCTCTTTCTCGCATATGGCCGCCCAGTCGAAAACCTTGATGAAATCTACCTCTCTTATGAGGAAGCCTATACATTGATAAAGAGACGCTTTTTCTGTATTCAGGGTCAGCATACACTGGGATATGAAGAACTGCCCGCCGTAACCTCACACAACAGACAGATCCATGACGACAAACTTCACGAATACTGTGATGCCCTGGTAAGTTACCTGCAGGCAAACAACCGTAAACAGATTGCCTCTACATTCTTCTCCCTTGAAGAATACCTTTACAATGTGGACAGCTCCATTGAATCCGTCAAGCTTTTTCTCACGGACCTTTTCCTTCAGCTAAAGGAAAATATACATAAAATATACAATAGTTCACGCGTGTCATTCCCCTCCAACTCTGTCATCATAGACCACATTGACAACTGCCATTACCTGTATGAGATTATTCTATACATTTCAGGGCAGGTAAAATCCATAATGGACAGCAACGACAGCTCGCCGAGGGATTCTATCCTTGATGACATCCTTTATTACATTGACAACAATTACCAGAACAATATCAAGCTCGAAACCATTGCCCCGCTTTTCGGATACAACAGCGCATATCTCGGCAAACTCTTCACAAAGGCAATCGGGGAAAACTTCAACTCCTATGTTGACCATAGGCGTATTGAGCATTCCAAAAAGCTTCTCGAGCAGAAAAATATGAAAGTATATGAAGTGTCTGAACAGGTGGGCTATAAAAATGTAGACTATTTCCATAAGAAGTTTAAGAAATACGTTGGTATCAGCCCTGCGGAATACCGCAAGCAGTTAAAACTGGATGAAACCGTAATCGAGTAGGAAAAGCTTTTCCTATGGGTGCCCATGTTATAGCAAAGAACCGGAGGATTATCTTACCGCCCCCGGTTCTTTCTCTATTTCCTGAAAAATTCTCTTGGAAAATGCTGCGACTGTAAAAATCGCAAACGCTGCACCAAACAACAGCCCAAAGCACATCAAAACCGTATTGAAATGAAATATCACATACTCGGCAAATAGCAACGCTGCTATCATCAATGTCCTGCCAAAATATCTTCTTGAAATCTCCATTGAATTCTGTATCGTTGCGACAATGCCGTTTTCGTATCGGGCAAGAAGCGGGAATGCATACAGCATGGCCGTCACATATACAAATGCTGATACAATTCCAACTACAATCAGTATGATGGAACCTTCCTCGGACACTCGGTTAATTTCATAGTCAAGATAGATGGCATAAGTCGCCACAAGGAATATCAGCCCCATAACCGTACCCTGTTTTAAATTTGCCCTGAACGCTCTGACGAAGCTTCTCGCAACATAGCCCTCCTCATCATCAACCATCTTCATTGCAACACTGTAAGCTGCAACTGTCGACGCGCCAATCGTGACGATGGGCAGCGAAAATAAAAGCCACATAAAATTTAACTTGACCAAATCCCAGAACTTGCTAAGAAAGCGATACAATCCGCCATCAATACTAAAAAATCCACTCATTCCAAAACTCCTTATTCAGAAATGGGGCTATCAGTTACTGACAGCCCCATAAATTTATCATTCAAAATATGAATCTTATTCGTACTCTGCTGCCTTTCTAAGAGCCGCTTCATTCTCGCACCACTCGATGCACTCCTGATAACCGTAGCTGTCAGCATCTGCACGCATCTTCGCAACGATAGACTCAAATTCGGAATCATCTTTTGCGTAGATTGCCTGCCATGAACCATTCTGGATACATGTCTTTACCTGCTCCCATGTTGTGGCAAGCTCATCTGACTTTATGCTCTCTGCATAGCTGTGTGGAAGGGAAATAGAATAATCAAACTGTGTCATATATTCTGTGTAGGAATCTACACCCATATCTGCTCTCCACTCCTGCTCTGCCTTGTCAACATCCAGCGAAAGATACTTATCCCAGTACTTGAAATTGAATGTCTGACCGTCAACACCATCAGGAATTGTTGTATTAAGTGACCATGTCGTGTTGTTCATCTGCGGACAGCCGTCATCCCAAAGTCCTGAATACGGCGCCGGCATTACCTTGTCTTCCCTTGCTGCAAGTGCCTTGCAGTCCAGACCAAAGTCTGTCAATTCCGCCTTGCCATTATCAAGCCACTCCCAGCATACGCCTTGAGGACCATACTCATAGTCAAGCCTTCCTTCTGGCGTGCAGAGGTAATTAATGATTGCCATACAAAGTTCCGGATACTGCGACTTCGCACCAATCGACCAAATACGATTGCTTCCACTCTGTCCCAGGCCATAAACTAAAGTGTCCTGATTTTTAGCCGCAACAGGAAGAAGTTTCTTGCCTTCAGCCATATGCTCATTTGTGTTGTACTGTGTAGCGCCCATCCAGTTAAAGATACAGAAAAATGCACCGCCGTCCTGATAGTCCTCCATACATCCGTCATACCCCTGTGTCATAGAGTCCGGATCCAACAACCCCTGCTGATACAATGTATTGTAGAACTTCAGGCATCTCTCATAATGCCCGCCTTCCTGTAAGCAGTCTTCGAACGCGCCTGTGTCTGCGTCATAGAAACCAAACTGGAACTCATCCAATCCAAAGAAATTTGTTGCCGTCGCTTTCACAAACATTACCATATTGCCATCCCAGTCCTTAAAGAGGGAAACGCCATATGTTTCCTTTCCGGAATCAGATGTCGGGCAGGCTTCTTTCATCTGCTTGAGTACATCGACATAATCCTCTAACTCATTGATTTCCGGGCTTCCAATCTGCTTATAAAGGTCATAACGAATATCCGGATGATAGTCAAACTCACCGTACTGTCCAGCACCAGAAGCCACATCAAATCCAAACCCGTATACTGTTCCATCCGATATCGCGGCATTCTTGTCAAGCGCATCCGCCATATGGGACTTGATATATGGACCATAATCGGACAAGATATCATCCTCATTCCAGTCGAAAAGCATGCCATTCTGATATGCACGTGTATACTCGTCACCGTCAGAGCCAAAAAGCACGATGTCACCAAGATTTCCTGATTCCATACGTGTATCAAATACACCGTCACCATTACTGATAATATTCAGCTTCACATTAAACTTCTCTTTCATGATATCAGCAAACCATCCGATCTGCTCGCCTTCATAGTTGGAAAGCTGTGAGTAAACCGTAAGCGTCACAGTCTCATCAGGAATGATATCTGACAAATCCGCTTCCTTAACATCCCCGTCTGTTGTGTCTGCATCAGCTGTTCCAGCTGCCGTACCTGGTTCAGCCGCATTGTCTGCGTCTGCTGCCTTGTCCGTGTCTGTATTATCTGTTACGGTATCTGCATTGTTCTGCGAGGTCGTCGTTGTCGAACCACTACATGCCGCAAGTGAACATGTCATTGCAGATATGAGTACGAGTGATAGTACTTTTTTGAATTTCATAAATAATCCTCCTTTTCCTTTTACGTGTTATATAAAATACCAGTTTGTATGGTACCGTAACACCAATGTCTTAACCTTTTACTGCACCGAGCATAATACCCTTTTCAAAATATCTCTGCATAAACGGATATACCATCAGGATAGGCAGTACAGTAACCATTGATATTGTATATTTAATTGTCTTGGCATTCAGCACATTCGCTGCCGCTGCGCCTGATATTGTTCCAGCGCCTGAGTTCATGACACTCTTTAAGTTGGAAGCGGCGTTCAGATATGTATACAGCTTGTGCTGCAATGTATGAAGCTGCGGTGCATCCGGCATCAAAATCAAGGAATCCGTAAACGAGTTCCAATTGCCTACCGCACCGAAAATTGCGATTGTAGCAAGGATTGGCTTGCTAAGCGGCCATATGATTTTTCGAAACACGGTCATATAAGTAGCACCATCCATCTTTGCACTCTCCTCTAGCTCTCCCGGAATCGACTCGATATACGTCTTTACAAGGATAATGTTGTAAGGAGCTACGATACCTGGAATGATGTATGCCCAAAAGCTGTTGGTCAGCCCCAGCATTGACATGTTCAAGTACCATGGAATCAGACCTGCATTGAAATACATTGTGATAATCAGGCATCTGTACCAAATCTTCTTGCACCACATCTCCTGCTTTGTCACCAGATATCCCACAAACGCAGAAGCCATAACCATCAGCACCGTTCCGAGAAATGTCCTTCCAACAGTGACAACCAACGCTGTTCCGACATCATTTACATTGAACATGGAAACATAGTTCTGAATATGGATTCCTTGTGGCAAAAAGTTAATGGCACCTTTTCTGACCAAATCATTATCACTAATTGTATTGATAAAGATATAGTAGAACGGAAAGATACAAAGTATTGTAAATATCAGAAAAAAAGCATGGTTGATAATCTCAAAAACCCAGTCGCCGGCACTCATGCGATACTGCCTCTGATGTTTCTTTTCGTATTCCTTCTCTGCCTTTTTGTCAAGCTTTTCCTGTTTTGTCATTGCCATTCCATTCACCTCCCTTACATGATGCTCTCGCCGCGTACTGTCTTTGAAATCTTATTTGCCCCAAAGAGTAGAACAACGCTGACGATTGACTTAAACATACCTACTACAGTTGCCAATGGAACCCTGCCGCCATTGATACCAAGTTTGTATACATAGAGGTCTAACACTGTAATGGTATCTGTGTTGTATGGTGTCTCAAATACGAGATACTGATCCATACCATTGCTTAAAATACCGGCAATTGCCATAATCAGCAGTACCATAAAGGTCGGAACCAGACTCGGAACCGTAATATTCCACATTTTCTGGAAACGCCCTGCACCATCAATAGAAGCCGCCTCATAGAGCTGCTGGTCAATACCTGAGATTGCCGCTATGTAAATAATGGCATTCCATCCTAAACCTTTCCACATCCCCCATGCAAGCATTTTAATCCACATATGGGAGTTATCCATCAGAAAGTTTGTACCAGTCTCCATTGTTCCTGCATTTACCAGCAGCGAGCTTACAAATCCATCCGTCGAGAAAATAGCAAATGCAACAGCATATACAAGCACCCAGCTGATGAAGTTTGGAATCGTCGTAAACGTTTGAACAAATCTTCTAAATTTCAAACTCTTAATCTCACATAACAGAATTGCAAATGCCATGGAGCACCAGCTTGTGGCAAGACCAAGTCCACTCATCGCAAGAGTATTTCTCAGTACACGCACCAGATCAGCCCTTGTCGCCTCATTCTGAAATAAAAACGAAAACCATTTCAGACCAACAAAATTGTCCATCGACAACGTATCGCCTGACTTGTAGTCAAAGAACGCATACCGCCATCCAAGCAACGGCAGATAAGCAAACACAATGCAAAGCGCCAAAAACGGCAGAAGCAGCAGAAACAACTGATACTTTGTCTCAATATAACATTTCTCATCCTTTTCCACCTTAGGCAGGCAGAAGAAAATCACAATGGATAATACAAGCATTGCCACACACAAAATAATATAGAATGTGAGATTTTGGGGATCCATCGGGTTAATTCTGTCCGGCTTTGGTGTTCCCTTGATATCCGTAGCCGCCCAGTTAATCATCATACATCCTGCAAATGCCACTACTGCACCAATAATTGACGGTATCATACCGATTTTTTTCAATTTAGTAGTGCCAAGTGACATACAACCGCCAGCTCCCGCCGCCACAAATCCAAGGATGATACACAGGCAGCCGCCAAATACCATCTGCAGTGTCAGTGTACCAACCCAGCCTCTGCTAAATGCTCTGGCAAAATTCTGCGTCAAGGTGCCATATGAGGTGCCGCAAGTGAACACGGAAGCCGTCTGTGGAATCAGTTCACTGATTCTCGCAGGATTCAGCGCTGGGATAAACAGCAGCACGAACGCCAGAATATAGAATACTCTCAGCACGACATACAGCTTATCTGCAATCTTTTCCTTACTCATATCTCTACTTCCTTCCTGTTATTTATTCCTTCACAACCATTTGTGATAACTTTATTATAATGGTTAAATTTATGTAAAAATACTGAAAAAATTAATTACAATTTACATCACTTTTTTTATGCATATTTAATTTTTACAATCTCCGTGCGCCGCTTAAGCGACATACTTCCTCTGCGCAGACCTGTCAGTTCCTGCTGACAATTTTCACTGCACTAAGTGACTGTATGCATAAAAAAAAGCGCTGCGTTACACAGCACTTTTAAATATCATGATACACTTTTTGCGGTAAATGCAATGCGATTGTTGTCCCCTTATCGCGCACAGAATCAATCGACAACCCATACTCATTTCCATAACAGAGTTTTACCCTCTGGTTAATATTATATAACCCAATGCTCTCCTTTTTGTCAGGATTTCTTGTCACAATATCCGCCCGCAGACGCGCCAATGTCTCCTGCTTCATTCCACAGCCATTGTCAGACACCGCGATACAAATCCCACTTTTAACCGCATGGCTGATTCTAAGTGTAACCATCCCACCCGTCTCTTTTTCTTCCAAACCATGCAGAACTGCGTTTTCAACAATGGGCTGTAACAAAAGCGGAAGTGTAATACATTTGCTTATATCAATGCCATCATCAATCACAAATGTATAGTCAAACTTTTCACCAAACCGGAGTTTCTGGATCTTCATGTATATTTCTATATGATTCAGCTCGTTCTGGAGGGATGTAAAAGCTGTACCATTGTTTTCCAGCACATACCGCATAGATTTTCCCAAAAGTTTTATGGTAGTTGCAACTTCTTTGTCACCTGCCGTATATGCCTTCATGCGTATCGTTTCCAGCGTATTATACAGAAAGTGCGGATTAATCTGGCTTGCAAGCATCTTAAATTCCATTTTCTGCTGCTCATTGACAAGCTCCTGCTCATTCAGCATTGTCTTGTACATAAGCGCATCTTTTTCCTTGATTCTCTGCACCATGACTTCAAGGTCTGCAAATGCTTCTGAAAGTTCATCACCGCCACGGACAATCTCCTCAAAATCATAATCCTCATTACTTGCCTGATGCATCACATGCCGAAGCGTTGACACGCGCCCTGTAAAGTATATGGTAAAAAAATGTATCAGAACACCGGGAACCAGTATTGCCAGCATAATTATAACCAGGCAGGTCTCAATAATACTCCTGATATTATCATACGATTTGTCATTGATTGTGCAAATATAAATCCTTGAATCAGACTGATACAGGCGAAGTGTAGACACGCCGACAAAACAAGTATGATTTTTTATCTTTTTACTCCCTATGTATTGAAAATAATTTTCATCATAATCAATATCAATCAATTGCGTCTTGCCATAGTCCTCCCTGTCTGATGCATAAAACACAACACCCTTATCAACCGACACACTATTTCGGTATTCCTGGCTATTGATACGCGTTTTCAGGTAATTATCACTGATACGTATCACAAGAACGGCATTATGCCTGGAGTTAACAAGCGGAATTCTCCTTACCAGACACAGGCCCCAATATCGGTTGTTATGTTCGTCGATATTCTCTATTTCTTTCCAAAACACGCTGTTTTGCGATACTGCCCTCTGATACCAGTCTGTTTCTGCAACTGTACTATCTACACCGTGATACTGCTTATATGCGTATATATCAGGATTATCACAGTAGATGTCTATCTTTTCAATTTCTGTATAATGATACATGTAATTGTCAACCATAGAGGAATGTGCATTCACCATGCCAACAAAGTCTTCCTCTGAAAGATACTTTCCTTTCAGGACAGAAAGCACCTCCTCATTAAAAGACAGTTCTTCAGAAATATTATAAGCCTGGGTTGTTATCTCAAAAAGTATTGTTCTCACACGAAGATTATCCGACTCAAGTAAATCCCTGTGATAACTTGTCAGCAGCTTATAGGTATTGCTTACCAGAAAGATACCGATTAATATTACAGGCAGAAATACGGCAAGTATATATATGGTATACAGCTGTCTGCGTATACCGGATTTGCGCAAAAATCCAAACAGCTCATGCTTTCTTTTCATCTGTTATCCCCTTGTAACCGTCCGTATCTTCCCATCACCTTATATCTGTACTTGATATCTTATTTATTTCAGCATCTTTGTCAGGTAAGTTGTCAGCATCTCAAGTCCGGGAACATTTTCCCCTCCTCTTGGTATAATAATATCCGCATATTTTTTGGATGGCTCCACAAATTCCTCGTGCATTGGTTTTACTGTCTCACTGTATTGCGCAACAATAGACTCTATGCTCCTGCCTCTCTCTATCATGTCGCGCTTGATTCGACGTATCAGTCTTTCATCTGCATCTGTGTCCACATATATTTTTACATCCATCAAATCCCTGAGTTCACGATTTTCAAGTATCAGTATTCCTTCCAGAATGATAACCTGTCTCGGCTCTACAATCACCGTTTTATCTGCCCGTGTATGCATACAATAATCATATGTCGGCATCTCAATGTCGTAGCCCTTTATCAGCCTCCGGACATCCTCCGCCATACGTTCCGACTCAAAAGCATCTGGGTGGTCATAATTGAGTCTTGTCCGCTCCTCAAACGGCATGTCATCATGTGCCTTATAATAATTATCATGACTGATTACTGCAATATCATTTCCAAAATACTCATTCAACTTTTTGATAATCGTAGTCTTTCCCGAGGCGGAACCTCCTGCCACTCCAAGCACACAAATTTTTCGTTTTCTCTCACTTTCCAGATTAGGCATTGTTGATTTAACCCCCATACAGACGTTCCTTTCTTTTATATATGTACAGTTCTATAATATTTTCTACCCGTCTTTTAATAATTCTTGGCTCATATGGCTTTATCACGATATCTGCTACATTATACTCAAATGCTCTGATGGTTGTCTCCTCCGAATCATCATCTGTGACAATTACCACCGGAAGGGTGCTCAGGATCTCTTTTTTCTTCATATACTCAAGCACATCGAAACCATCTACCTCAGGCATAACAATATCAAGCAGAACTATTGAAAGTACATCTGATAATCCTGTTATTAATTTGATTGCCTCCTGTCCCCCGGATGCTTCCACAACTTCATATTTTTCCCGAAAAATACAGCCCAGCATATATCGGTCAATTCCCTTATCATCTACCACAAGTATTTTGCTTTTTTTCTCCACCTTTTACTTACTCCATTCCAGTAACCACGCGGCACCCAGCTGTCGCTATCTATAACAGCATGGTCACCACACTACATGCTTCCATTACATCATAATACGTCTCCAGTGCACCTTCCACTCCACCGGCACGTAAAATTTCCACAAGAATACCAAGTTTATTCCGCACCCCGTCAAGTCCGAGATTCGCCGCAATTCCTTTTAGCCCATGTGCATATTCAAATGCACTCCTCGCATTTCCAGCACGGATTTCTTTTTCCAGACTTACAAAATCAGGGTCTTCAAAATATTCTTTCAAAAAACACTTGTACGCTTTCTTATTTCCTTTCATGCGTTCCAGTGCCTTATCCACTTCCACGCCCGTTTCCCTTAGCCTGTCCCACAACAAATTTTCGTCCTTTGCAGCACAAATTCCCCTGTACAACATTCGGTTCTGCGCCTGCAAAAGCTTCTTTGCCTCATCTACATCGCAGCCCCTATCTCCCTGCAGCATTTGAACTAACCCCCAGAAAGAAGCCAAAAGCAAAAATGCTGTTTCTCTTGTATCTTTCACTTCAATCTCACCGCGAGCCATGGCATTTTTCAAATACTTCTCTATCTGCAGCACAAACGGATTTTCACTCAGACCAAGATTACCATGATAAACCACCTGCATATGAATCTCCTCCGGTTCGAAAGAATACAGCTTCTCAAGCAGCTTTCCCGTAATTTTCTCAAAATTGACACAAAAAGCCGCCTCCTTTACATATGCATCATCCATTATAGAAAGAAAAGGCTTAGCCTGTAGCGCTGCTACTGCCCCTGCCAATGCATTCTTGTCCTTAAACTGCTGGTAAATTGCTGAATTGGAGCATCCGCTTTCTTTTGCTACCCTGCGGATAGTAAGGTTTTCATATCCTTCACGATTTATAATTTCAATAGCTGAATCCAGTATTTTCCCCGCCACACTGCCATCTGTCATCATTTCTCCATTTTCATATGTCATAGCAATCCCCCTTGCTGCCAGATCGGTTACCACTAAATCTCCACTTTCAATTCTGGCATCTCGCCAGCCTCCTCCTCTGCCTGTTTACGGAAATCCTCTATCTGCTCCGGATTCAATATAGGAAGATCCCCTAACGACTTGACGCCAAACGTTCGCAGAAACTCCTCTGTAGTACCAAAGAGCAATGGACGCCCTGGCGCATCAAGTCTGCCAAGCTCCTGTATCAGATTAAATTCAAGAAGGCGATTCACTGCGTGATCACAACTCACTCCTCGTATTTTTTCAACCTCAAGTCTTGTCACTGGCTGCTTGTATGCAATAATGGAAAGTGTTTCCAGCAGTGTATCCGATAAAACATATTTTCTAGGCGCTTTTGCCACCTTAATCAGATACTCATACAGCTCAGGCTTTGTGCACAACTGCACTGCATCCTCAAGCTCTGCAATATAAATTCCCCTGTCCTGTCTTTTGTATCTGTCATTCATTTTGGCAATGATTTCCCGAATTTCCTTTTCTGATATCTCAAGTACATGATTCAATCTTGATATCTCCACTGAATCACCCATGGCAAAAAGCACTGCCTCTATCACGGCCATTATCTTTTTTTCTTCCATATCTTAATTACCTTTTTATTCATCCATTATGCTGCAAGGCTCGACGTGATAATAATATCTGCAAAAGTTTCCTCCTGTTCAATCGAGATAATACCCTGCTTCATCATTTCCAGTATCGCCATAAATGTAACGATGACCTCCATCTTGCTTCCCTGCTTTTCCAAGAGACTCCGAAAACTGAATCGCCTGTGATTTTTGACATACTCTTCTATGTACCCCTGCTTTTCCTCCAGGTTGATTTCATCTTTCTCAATCTTTCCAAACTGGCTTCTAATTGGGTCAATCTTATCCTCCTGACGCCTCATGACAGATTTGAATATCTCATGCAGCTTTGTCAGATCAACATCACCTGCAAGTTCCTCGTAGTCTATGGGATATTGGTAGTCCATAACCTCCCTGGGCAGCATGGGTTTTTTAAACCAGCTCTTAGCCGCATCCACCTGCTTATCGCGAAGTTCAAGTGCCATATACTTATACATCTTATACTCAAGGAGCTTCTGTACCAGCTCCGCCCTTGGATCTTCTTCCTCCCCTTCCTCATTGACTTCCCTTGGGAGGAGCATTCTGCATTTAATGTCAAGAAGCGTCGCTGCCATCACGAGAAACTCGCTCATGACGTTCATGTCCTCTGTCTGCATATTCCGGATATAGTCCAGATACTGTTCCGTGATAACCACAATGGGTATATCATAGATATCTATCTTATTTTTTTCAATCAAATAAAGTAACAGATCCAATGGTCCCTCAAATACTTCCAGTCTCACGGACAAGCCCATATAAAAACCCCCAAATCTAAGTCAAAATAAAAGAGATGGCAATAACTGTATCTTTTTATTTTACATAGATTTGAGGGAAAATGCAATGCAAACTGTTATTCGTATTTTATTCTCAGTGTCACATCATATAATTCCGCCGGATTAAAGAAGCGAAACGGTATTGTATGTGATCCCATTCCGCGCCCTAGCAGCATTACGGACTTTCCTGATTTGAATACACCCCCGTCATATTTCGGAAATATTTTGTAAGAGGGCGCTATGACACCGCCCAGAAACGGAAGGCGCATAATTCCTCCGTGGACATGACCTGACAATACCAAATCCGCCCCCCACTGGGCATAATCCGCAAAATAATCAGGGTTGTGTGCTATCAGAATATTACATTTGGTTTTATCATATTTTGGAAGTGTCTTTTCCAGATATGCATCTTCCATCCTCCTGATTCTGAAATGCGCAAAATATTTCAAATCCAAATCCAGTCCTGTCACCCTGATATGATATTCAGGTATATCAACGGACTCATTCTCAAGCAATATGACATTTTTATCTTTTACCCCGGCTTTGAGCCTGTCAAACTTATCATCAAACTTATCAGGACACTGTCTTAGCTTTGTTTCATGGTTTCCAAGCCCGTAATATATCCTGTAATCCCTGCCCAGAGCCTTCACCAGCTCTATGCCTGGCGTCATGTCCTCACTTGCTTTTGATGTGACAAGATCTCCTGCCAATATAATAAAATCCGGATTTATCTTTCGGACAGCATCAATGACTTTGTCATTTTTCTTTCCGTATACCTTGTTGTGAAGATCGGATATCAACACGAACCTGCATTCCTTTGTCAGACCTGAAAGACAGAATTCCTCCCTTACCGTCACAAACCTGTTTCCGTCTATAATACCAACTGCCAAAAGCGCAACAGCCATTATGATAATAATAAGAATACCTATTCCCAATATACTTTGCATCTTAGTTGATTCTCCCCTGCTCCAGCAATGCTCTTATATCAAATATTTCATAAATATCTTCTTCAGATAGTCTATATAATACGCCTTTTCCACTGCCTCAGAAGTTATAATGGCAACTTTGCCAATTTCCTTACCACCAAGACTGTAACTGATATGTCCGACCTCTGTCCCCTCCTCAACAGGCGCTGCCACCGCTTCCGAATACTGATACTTCTTTTCAATCTGGCTAAAATCCGCTCCGGTCGTATCAAGATAGCGGAAAGCGCCTTTTGGCTCCACTGCAAGAAATTCCGCCTTGCCGCCTGTTACAGGAACATTATTTAACGGCTCCCTATTTTCATCCACATACAGTCTGGTCATGGCAAATCCATATTCCAAAAGACTCCGCGCCTCTGCAAACCTGATTTTAAAGTCAGGAGCCCCCATAACAACAGCAATCAAATCAATTCCGTCCTTATTTGCAGTCGCACTAAAGCAGTATTTTGCCGCATTCGTTGAACCTGTCTTTAAGCCTGTTGTCCATTGATACTGTTTGAGCAGCTTGTTGGTACTTGACAACGTAAACGGCTTACTTCCCTGCCTTGTCACATGAGTGATATCTTCCATCCAGATTTTTGTGTAATCATATATTTGTGGATATCTGGTAATCAGCTCCTTTGACATGATTGCCACATCCCTTGCAGTTGTATGGTGCGAGCTGTCAGAACTTAGGCCGCAGCAGTCAAGAAAATGTGTATTTGTCATGCCTAGCTTCGCCGCTTTTTCATTCATCATATTGACAAACTCCGACTCGCTCCCAGCTATGTATTCTGCCATCGCCACAGATGCATCATTTCCGCTTGCCACTGTGATGCATTTGATGAGCGTGTCTACTGTCTGTATCTCTCCTTCTTCAAGAAAGACCTGTGAACCTCCCATTGATTTTGCATAGGCACTTGTACACACCTCATCCTCAAGTTTTATCCTTCCCTTTTCAATGGCTTCAAACGTAAGGAGCAATGTCATAATCTTTGTAATACTTGCCGGACTGCGTATCTCATCAGGATTTTTCTCAAACAAAACGGTTCCTGTCGACGCCTCCATCAGTATCGCGGACGGTGATGCCAAGGTCAGAGCCGTAGAATTTACTGCGCTGCCCTGTGATGCACCCTCCTCAGCAAAAACTGCACTGCCACATAATAATGCAATGCATACTGCGACTGAAATGATGCTATATATTCTTTTATATATTTTATTGTATTTCCTTTGCCTGACACTTTTCATAAAGCAGACCTCATACCTTACTTATTATGAAGTCTATGCTGGTTTTGTATCGTATATGACTGCTTCAAAATGACTTTTTCCCAGCTTTTACTGCAGACTATCAAAACTCTCTCTTCAGAATTCCCTATTCATAAAGAAAGAATACCGATTTTCGATATTCTTCCCAAACAATTATTTATCAGCTATCTTCCGATTAATCTATGGCAAAAATCCACAATTTCATCCTTTTTCCCGATAATCTCTTCCCGCATGTCCTCATCAATTTTAACTGACATGGAAAAATGATAACCAAAATCCAGTATGCCCATCGCCAAAACCAGTGCAATCGTCTTAAGCCCCCATGCCCTGGGATATCTGTCCACAAAACGAATCACCTTTTCAAATAAAAATGTTATGATAACCACTGCATACAGTCCCCATGCCAGCGTGCTTTCCAGACAGACCATTCCTTTGTAATTGCAAAACTTATCATTGTAATCCCACCAGACCTCGCCAAACAGCCGCATCATTAATTTTGCTACTATAAGCTCAAATAAGGTGGCAAGCAACGCCCCTACTATGTACAATGCTGCAATATTATGCGCCAATGGGTGTAATATGATATACCCCAACGTTGCCCCAACACCATAAATCGGGCAGTACGGTCCCGTCATAAATCCCCTGTTGGTAATTTTCTTGTTACACAAAGACATATAGACAGATTCTACCATCCATCCAATAATACTAAAAAGGAAAAAGCACGCCACAATATGATACATATCATATCCTGCCACTTGGTACTTTGCCAGCCAAATAGATATTTTTTCCAATAATCCCACCCCTCACGCAAAAATCCTTGGCGAAACAGCCAAGGATTTTGATTCAATTAATAAAAATTAATTATATTTACGTTTTCTAGCTGCTTCCGACTTCTTCTTGCGTTTTACGCTTGGCTTTTCGTAATGCTCTCTTTTGCGGATTTCCTGCTGAATTCCGGCTTTAGCGCAACTTCTTTTAAATCTACGTAAAGCGCTATCCAAAGTCTCGTTTTCTTTAACGATTACATTTGACATGCTATCACACCTAACCTCCCTCCAGCCCTATTATTGTGTGCCAGACTGTTCGGGTATACTTAATTGCACATTTATGATTATATCACATATTGCGCACACGTCAATAGTTTTTTTGGATTATTTTTCATAAAATTTAATTTATCTGTCCCTCAAGAACTGTTTTTGCTTCCGCGACTGCCTTTTCAATTCCATCCGGATTCTTTCCGCCTGCCTGTGCCATGTTGGGACGTCCGCCTCCGCCACCGCCTACAAGTCCGGCAATTCCCTTGATAAGGTTTCCTGCATGGGCACCCTTTGCCATTGCACCATCCGTAGCCATCGCCACAAGGTTCACCTTGCCGTCAACACCGGATGCAAGCACCACAACACCTTCTTCAAGTTTCGCCTTAAGCTGGTCACCTAAATCTCTCAGACCATTCATGTCCACTCCGTCAACCCTTGCAGCGAGAAGCTTCACACCTTTCACTTCTGTCACCTGATTCATGACATCACCAAGCGCTTCCTTTGCTGCTTTGCTTTTCAAAGACTCATTCTCGCCCTGAAGCATCTTGATTTCTGCCATCATGTGCTCAATTTTATCAATTAAATTAGCAGGCGTTGTCCTTGCTGCCTTTGCTGCCGCCTCCAGTTCATTTTCTATATTTTTGTAGTAATCCAGCACATTATCTCCGGTAAGTGCTTCAATACGGCGCACACCTGCTGCAATACCACTTTCGGATGCAATCTTAAACACAGTGATATCCCCTGTGCTCTTTACATGTGTACCACCGCAGAACTCTTTGGAAAAATCCCCCATCGACACAACGCGCACTGTCTCTCCATACTTTTCGTCAAACAAGGCCATAGCACCTGTCTTTTTCGCCTCATCCATCGTCATAACCTGTGTATCAACAGCAATGTTCTCAGCTATCTTCTCATTGACCATCTTCTCAACTGCCACAAGCTCGTCAGCAGTCATTGCCTCAAAATGGCTGAAGTCAAATCTTGTACGCTCTGCGTCCTGGTAAGAACCTTTCTGCTGTACATGTGTTCCAAGTACTTCGCGGAGCGCTTTCTGCAGTAAATGCGTTGCAGAATGATTTTTGCAGATTTTTGCGCGGAGTGTTTCATCTACATGCAGTGTAACCGTATCGCCCACTTTAATCATACCGCGCATCACCTTACCGATATGCCCGACCTTTCCGCCAAGCAGTTTAATCGTATCCTCCACAGCAAACTCACCAGATGCCGCAGTGATAATACCCTTGTCACCCTGCTGACCACCCATGGTAGCATAAAATGGTGTCTCATCTACGATAATCGTTCCGATTTCCCCGTCAGAAAGCGCCTCAACAAGCTCACTGTCCGTTGTTAATACAGATATCTTTGATACAGCTTCCAATTTATCATATCCGACAAACGACGATGTTATAGCAGGATCAATTGACTCATATACCGTCGCGTCCGCGCCCATATAGTTTGTCTCTTTACGCGCTTTTCTTGCCTTTGTGCGCTGTTCCTCCATGGCTGCATTGAACCCGTCTTCATCAATGGAAAACCCTTTTTCCTCCAATATCTCATGTGTGAGGTCTACAGGGAAGCCATACGTGTCATACAATTTAAATACATTCTCTCCTGAAAGGACTTTCTCTCCCGCTGCCTGCATCTTATCCTGCATATCGGAAAGGATTGCAAGCCCCTGGTCAATCGTCTTATTGAATTTCTCTTCTTCCTGCGTCAATACCTTAAATATAAAATCCTTTTTCTCATCAAGCTCCGGGTAACCGTCCTTACACTCATCAATAACCGTCCTGGCAAAATCAGCCATAAATGTACCCTCTATGCCAAGCATCCTTCCATGGCGCGCTGCACGCCGGATAATGCGTCTGAGTACATACCCGCGCCCTTCATTTGTTGGCATAATACCATCTGATATCATAAATGTTGCAGAACGGATATGATCCGTAATCAGCCTGATTGAAACGTCATTCTTCTCATCCTTCTGATATTCTACTCCCGCAACTGCGCAAATTCTGTCACGAATTGCTTTCATCGTGTTAATATCAAATACAGTATCAACATCCTGAACGACTACCGCAAGTCTTTCAAGTCCCATACCAGTATCAATATTTTTCTGTGCAAGTTCCTCATAATGACCCTTACCATCTCCCTCAAATTGTGTAAATACATCGTTCCATACTTCCATGTAACGGTCACAGTCACATCCTACCTTGCAGTCCGGCCTGCCACATCCATACTTGATACCCCTGTCATAGTAAATTTCCGAGCAGGGACCACAGGGACCTGCACCATGCTCCCAGAAATTGTCACATTCGCCTGTCTCCGGATCACGATAAAAACGTGTTATCTTTTCAGCTGGCACACCAATCTCGTTTACCCATATATTGTAAGCTTCCTCATCCTCACAGTAAATGGACGGATACAATCTCTCCGGATCAAGTCCGACTACCTTTGTCAAAAACTCCCAGCTCCACGCAAGCGCCTCGTGCTTAAAATAATCACCAAACGAAAAATTGCCAAGCATTTCAAAAAATGTAAGATGTCTCGCTGTCTTACCAACATTTTCAATATCACCTGTCCTGACACACTTCTGGCATGTTGTGACACGCCGTCTCGGCGGTATTTCCTGTCCCGTAAAATAAGGTTTTAAGGGCGCCATTCCTGAATTGATAATCAACAGGCTGTTGTCATTGTGCGGCACCAGCGAAAAGCTTTTCATCGCCAGATGTTCTTTGCTCTCGAAGAATTCAAGAAACATTCTCCGAAGCTCATTTACTCCATAGTTTTTCACAACAATTCCTCCAAATTTAATCTGTTTATGTTTTATAATAGCCTTCATGCAGTAGCCAAATTCCTGCAAATTTGTGCCTTTGCACAATATATCTTTAATAGGCGTTTGTATCTGTATCACATAATTATTTATTCATAGAGCTTATCAGAATACAAACTTATCTGCAAAGTAAGCGTCAAGATCATCAATCCTGATACGTTCCTGCTCCATGGAATCACGGAAGCGGACGGTAACCGCATGATCCTGCTCTGACTCAAAATCATATGTAACACAGAATGGTGTGCCGATTTCATCCTGACGGCGGTATCTCTTGCCGATGTTTCCTCTGTCGTCAAACTCACAATTATACTTTCTGGAAAGCTGTGTAAATACTTTCTCCGCACCTTCGTTGAGTTTCTTACTCAAAGGTAGCACACCTATTTTTACAGGTGCAATCGCTGGGTGGAAGTGAAGGACTGTCCTTACGTCCCCCTCTCCAATTTCCTCCTCATCATAGGCTGCGCATAAAAACGCAAGCACTACACGGTCTGCACCAAGAGATGGTTCAATAACATATGGTATATATTTTTCTTTTTTCTCATCATCAAAGTAAGACATATCCTGTCCCGATGTATTCTGGTGCTGTGTAAGGTCATAATCCGTTCTGTCAGCAATTCCCCAAAGCTCACCCCAGCCAATTGACGGAAATAAAAATTCGATGTCTGTTGTGCCCTTTGAGTAAAAGCAAAGCTCCTCTGGCGCATGGTCGCGCAGACGCATCTCCTCCTCCTTAATGCCCAGGTTAATCAGCCAGTCACGACAAAAACCTCTCCAATACTGAAACCACTCAAGGTCAGTACCCGGCTCACAGAAGAACTCAAGTTCCATCTGCTCAAATTCCCTGGTTCTAAACGTAAAATTACCTGGTGTAATCTCATTTCTAAATGATTTTCCAATCTGTCCAATACCAAACGGAATCTTTTTTCTCGAAGTTCTCTGTACATTTTTAAAGTTAACAAAAATTCCCTGTGCCGTCTCCGGTCTCAAATAGACTGTATTCTTTGCATCCTCCGTCACACCCTGAAAAGTCTTAAACATCAGGTTAAACTGGCGGATATCTGTAAAATTGTGCTTACCACAGGTTGGACAGACAATATTCTTCTCTTCAATAAAATTCTTCATTTCTTCCTGTGAAAACGCGTCAATCGGTTTCTCCAATGTAATACTGTTTTCACCCGCGTAATCTTCAATCAGTTTGTCCGCCCTAAATCTTTCGTGACACTCCTTGCAGTCCATAAGCGGATCTGAAAATCCGCCAAGATGACCTGACGCAACCCATGTCTGTGGATTCATGAGGATCGCACAGTCCACTCCCACATTATATGGATTTTCCATAATAAATTTCTGCCACCATGCTCTTTTTACATTGTTTTTTAACTCAACTCCGAGATTACCATAGTCCCATGTATTGGCAAGTCCGCCATAAATTTCTGAACCGGGATATACAAACCCCCTGCTTTTTGAAAGTGCTACAATTTTGTCTAATGTTTTCTCCATTTCGTGCTCTCCTAACTATTTTATTTTTTTACTCTCACCAATTTATTTAAATACAATAATTCCATATCCGCTGGAAAGTGTCACATCTGCACTCTTTTTTCCTACAGCCGTAATACCCTCGCCAGCATACAGAATCTCATCAAAGCAATTAATGCGAATCGACTGTACCTCTGCGCCGTCAGTCTCTGCCGCCTCAAGGATAACAATATGGCTGTCACCCATTCCCAGAAGTTCCGGTTTGGAAACACTTGTTAAATCAGCGTTGTCAGATACTGCCTGCAAAGTGACATTCAGGTCAAATCCTGCCTGATTCGCCGCCTGTATTGTCCCTGCAAAAAAGTCCTCTCCGTTAAATCCTGAATAAGATTTATAATCGGCAAACTCCATAAGAACGTTTACACTGCCATCCGAAGCTTCACATTTTTTTAACGTTACCTGTGCCGTACTATCCTGTACCTTATAGTCAGCAATTGCAGACTCAATCATGGATTTTAGCCCACCGGCATCATAATAGCTCTCACGAAAATCCTCAACAATCCTGCTTGATATACTTCCATCTTTGTTGACCGAAATGGATGACACTGCAGATTCCTCCCCCGCACTTTCCTGCGTTTTTTCACCACATGCCGTTATCCCCATCACCCAAAAGCAAACTATCAGAAATAAAGTTTTCCCTGCCCTCATAGATTTCTTCATTTTCATCTCCATATCCATACCAATGTAATTGTCCAAATCCAGAAAAAATAGCACCTTAGATCACTAAACAATCACAAAATATTAAATTTTTCAAAAGTTCTGCGTCTTATTATAAACAACTTAATCAATATTTTCAAGTATTTCAAGACTTTTAAAATTCTTATCGATCATTCTTTTGCATATCTTCCCACTAAAAATCCCCAATTCATTCAAAACTTCAGGCCTTACCTGAAACGAAAAAAGCTTTTCAGCAGGTGTTTTTACTATGTAATCAATCGTATAAACCGTCGATTCCATAAGCTTGTCTTTCTGATTTATGCCTGGAAACTCTCCGTTTAACATAATGGACTTTATCTCAAATATATACCGCACAAGTTTATTCTCAAAATTAGACGCTGCCAACGCCCTGAGCGACTGATACAGAAGTTTCAGCATGCCCGTTTCGTCATTATTTTCCCTCGCATAATAATCACATATTTCTAAAAAATACATTCCATAATACGCACCGGCAAAATCCTGCCTGAGCTCCTCAAAATAGTTGGATATATCTGCATCCAGCATATTGTAAGAACTTCTGCCCGCATACAATTTAAACTGCCCAAAAGAAAACGGATTGGTAGGCGCCATCAGCCTGTTGCCGGGTCTCCTTGAGCCCCTGGCAAAGGCCGATATTTTCCCCCTTTCTTTCGTGAGAATTACCACTCTCCTGTCGTATTCACCCAAGGGTTCTGCTTTTATAATCATCCCTGTCAGTATTACAAAATCCTGTGTCCCCATACTCATGTATCTCTCCTGCCTTACTCTCGGCTTTTTCCATATCAGGATGCCCCTTGTAAGCCAGATAATCGTGTACCTGTCCCGTCTGCATAAACCGGCTCCATCCATCCTCGTGCATTTACGTCCCTGCCCTTTCTGTTTTGCATGCTATGCAGATTAAAAATGATAAATTTTCAATCTGTATTCAAGAATAGGGTGTGCTTATAGGACAATTTTATTCATTATCTTTGGGGTCATAGCCAAAATTCTTTATAAGGAAATCACTGTCACGCCAGTCTTTTTTGACCTTCACCCACAACTGCAGATTGACATGCTGTTCCAGTAAATCCTCAATCTCAGGGCGCGCCATGGAACCAATTTTCTTGAGCATGGAACCGCCCTTTCCGATAATAATTCCCTTGTGTGAATCCCGTTCACAGATAATCGAAGCATCAATATCCACAATCTTTTTTCTATATTTCATGGACTCAATTGTCACAGCCACACCATGCGGAATCTCCTCGTCAATGCTTCTAAGCACTTTTTCCCTGATAAGTTCCGCCACAATCTGTCTGGTAGGCTGATCGGTTATCGTATCCTCATCATAAAATGCCGGTCCGTAAGGCAGATACTTCATAATCTGCTCTATCAAAACATCCGTGTTATCACTTTTGAGTGCGGACACAGGAACAACCTCTGCAAAATCAAGCTCCTTCCTATAAGTGTCAATATATCCGAGAAGCTGTTCTTTTTTCACAGTGTCTATCTTATTGATTACTAAAATAATCGGAATCTTTACTTTTTTCAGCTGCTCTATTATGTGCTGCTCACCTGCACCAATATAGTCTGTCGGCTCCACAAGCCACAGTATGACATCTACCTCACGCAGGCTATGCTCCGCCACATTGACCATATAACTGCCAAGTTTATTCTTTGCTTTGTGAATCCCAGGCGTATCCACAAACACGATCTGTCCCTCGTCAGATGTATATACAGTCTGTATACGGTTTCGTGTGGTCTGCGGCTTTTTGGAGGTTATTGCTATCTTTTGTCCAATCAGGCAGTTCATCAGTGTTGATTTTCCTACATTTGGTCTGCCTATCAGTGCTGCAAAACCTGATTTGTATTTTTCGTTCATTCTTATCTCCGTTCTACATTACATTTCTGATATTGTGCTTCAAAACGCCCTGCAAAAAGGCGTTTACTAACGAAAAAGGTTCTCTACATTCATAAATATCTCTTTATTTTCCTCTATCGACTGGCTGTTACCTACAACACACACAGCCTCCTGCCCTATAATGGCATCAAGATAGCCCGCAAGTGCTCTGATATCCTCCTGGCTGCACGAAAGCACCTCATCACGCTCTTTCTGCACTTCTGCAAAATCAGTGTTTGTCAAGTAGGCTGACGACGAGCGTGCGCCTCTTCCAGCGGGTGTCAACGGAACATCCATGTCGCTTATGGCTCCTATAATGTATTTAGTCATTGTCCGTTCGTCAACCGTAAATTCCCTCAGGAAATTACTTGTCTTCTCAAAAACGTCAATCGTCTTCCTGAGGTTTGGATCCCTGTAAGAGACAAGATAACTGTCTCCCGTCTTTCCAAAATTGCACATACAGCCATATGCTCCGCCTTTTACGCGCACATTAAGCCACAAATAATCATAGCCAAGTATTACTTTTAGTACCTTTAATGCCCCAGTATATTCATAATCTGTATTTGTGGTAAAATTGCCTGCCCTGCACACATATTGTACCTGTGCCGATGTAGAAAAGCCCTCATTTCTCTTTTCAGGCATGAGTTTAAATTGTTCTTTTTTCACTGGTTCCGTAAATAATTTTGCTTTCATTTTCGGGACAAGATCTTTTATTCTTTCAAATCCTTCCTCACTTGCAGTAATGTCTACCATAAGGTTTTCCGGTCGGAAAACGCATTTGGCAAGCTCCGAAAGCTTCTGTAACAGTTCGCCCTTCTTTGCTTCAAAATCAGCTGTGTATTTCTCCAATATACGATAGCAGGGAAGTCCGCTCGCAAGTTCCGACACTTGCGCTGTCTCACTAAAATACGCCATTGCCCGGACTGCTGCCACTGTATGACCTGCCGATGTCATATTTGCCTGCAGCCTTGATTTCAATTCTTCAAGGATCTCAAGAATCCTGCTCTCATCATCAAACTTTGATGCCGTCATAATCTCTGTAATAATATCAAACGCTGCAGGAAGCTCCTCATACATTGCTTTCGTCTTCATCTCAAAGGTAAGCTTGTACTCTTCAAGCTTCTTTGCATTTACATAGGTATTGACTGTACCTCCTATCCCACCCGTATGAATATTCATCTCGTTGAAAAGTTCCCCAAAGCTATATTTGTCTGTATCTACAAAACCAAGTACATTTTTCAGAATCCCAATATAGGCAAACAAATCAGCAGGTATGCTGCCAGCGTCAAATATCAGCTTAATATAAGCAATCCCATTTGTCTGGACATCATGGAACAGAACCTTTGTGTCACCGATGCTGCGCATATCGTTGACAAAACCTTCCTCTTCCTTTTTGATATCATCTCTTGTCAGCACTGGTATCCTGGCAATATCCTCCGGCGCATCCTCTGCATCCTGAAACGCATGCAGCGCCTTCGTATCATCTACAATCCGCTTTACTTCATCTGCAGTCATCCCAGCCTTGTATGCGGCAAGCTGTTCGGCAAGCTCTTTCTCCTCCTTTGCAGCCAGTCCCTCTTTTGGCGCCACGACAACAACAGATTTGTGCTGATTATTAATCAGATATTTCTCTATCAGTTTTTCATAATAATCTGTGTCAATTTTTTTCTTTAAGTCTTTAAAAACTTCAACCGCCTCAATCATATCAAATGGCATATTATCATCATAAAGCCACGAGTCAAACATCTGAAGTCCATATATAAGTCCCTTGGGATAGGAGCCAAAATCCGCCTCCCTGTATCTAAATTCATAATAATTCAAACCTGCAAGCAGTGATTTCTTATCTATACCTTCTTTTACAATGCGGGAAAGCTCACTCTCCACAGTCGCAACGAACGCATCTCGCTGCGAGACATCTGCATTCTTTGCAACAATCGAGAAATATGGCTGGTAAATACCATTATCATACACTGTATACACCTCTGTACCAATATTTTTGTGTATCAGTGCAAGCTTTAAGGGTGCCGCTGAAGCAGAACATATAGCATATTCAAGTATCTGCATTGCATAATAAAGCTCCTTGTCCAGACTTGTCCCCACTACTGTATTATATGAAAGATATGTGTTATTTTCCGTAGACTCCCCTTCCATTATGGGATATTCCTTGTAAATCATGGCAGGTTTCGCAAATGCCTTCTGCATCTTTAACGACGAATCAATCTCAATCTTATCGAACTGACTAAGATATTTTTCATCTATCCACTCAAGCTTTTCTGCCATATCCATATTGCCATACAGATAAATATAGCTGTTTGACGGATGATAATATCTTCCGTGAAATTCGAGGAACTGTTCATATGTGAGTTCAGGGATTACCTTGGGGTCTCCGCCTGACTCCACTCCATATGCAGTGTCAGGAAACAGCGAGTTGACAACTTCCCTGTCATTTACATCATCCGGTGAAGAAAATGCACCTTTCATTTCATTGTAAACAACACCATTGATTGTGACTGGACTGTTCTCGTCATCCATCTCATAATGCCATCCCTCCTGCCTGAAAATTTTCTCCTCATTGTATATGTTTGGATAAAATACTGCATCCAGATACACATGCATCAGATTCTGGAAATCCTTATCATTGCAGCTCGCAACAGGATATACAGTTTTGTCGCTATAAGTCATGGCATTTAAAAAAGTATTTAACGAACCCTTGACGAGTTCCACAAACGGATCTTTCACCGGAAAATCTCTGGAACCACACAGTACTGTATGTTCTATAATATGCGGAACACCTGTGGAGTCTGTCGGCGGTGTGCGAAATCCAATATAAAATACCTTATTTTCATCATCATTGCTCAGAAGCGCGATTCTTGCCCCTGTTTTTTTATGCCGTAAAAGCCAGCTCATAGAACCGATATCATCAATCTGTCTTTTCTCGATCACTTCATACGCCTTTAATTCCTCAATTTTTTTCATTTCATTCTCCTCTATCTGATTTTAAATAATTATTTTTGTATTAGAGCATTTTTCAAACACGCTCTAGACACTGAACGCCATGAGTGCCAGCTTTGATATGGAAATCTCCTCTATCATCACACTGCCCCCATTCACCTTATCGCGATACTCACCGCAAAACTGTCTGAGCAGGCATGACTTGTGAACCCACTTGTCCCTTGTTTTTCCGTTAATGCAGCGTTTCTGCTCCTTGTAACAAATTCTGATTGTCAGCCTAAGTTGTTCATAAATGCGGAAGGAAAACGCTTCTTCTGTCATTTTTAAAATATGATCTGTCATCCTGCTGTCAAGGCTGGTATCCCTTGCTATATGGGCGTTGATAACTGCCTTGAATTTAAAGGGCACATCATTCCTATTCATCACTTCATCATAGGTCAGCTCTCTGCCAAAATACACACAGCCAGTATCTTGTATAACGTATTTGAAATCGTCATTGTTTTGTATTTCCATACTCACTCTTCACTCTCGATATAATCAATATGATTCGCCGAAAATTTAACTGCCTCCCTTACTTTTTCCTCAGCAATTCCGAGTTCCTTTGCCACTTCCTTCACCGTTACCTTTCTAAGAAAACTGTCATAGAGCTCTTTTGCCTTGTCATTTACATCATTAACCCTGCCAAGTACGTTTTCATCTATTTGATGGCTGTCCGAATCCTCCCGGATAAATTCCTCCATTGCATCCATAATCATGCGCCCGATAAATCCTTCAACCTCCTCAATACTTTCTACACATTCCAGCATTGTCACTGCCGAAGCCGCCGCAACATTTCCCTCTCCAATTAAGTCCTCTATCAGTGCGCCCTGCCCTGCATAAAGCTTTGAGATTTCCACTACCTGCGGCAAAAATATCTCGACGAGTCTTGCCTGTGCAGAACCGTCACCAGCAAGTGCAGACATCATCACAGCCCTTTTTTCACCGTCTGATGCGTCTGGAAGCTCTTTTAATTCCTCAAGGTACATCTCAAGAAAATTCACATCATCACCCGATAAATTTTCTTCTGCATCCCCTGGCTCGTCGATGCCTATATGATTTTTATTAAAATACTCATGTATTAGCGAAAACTGTGTCTCCCCAAGCTTCCATTCACCAAATGCCTCGCTTATCTCAGCGCTGGTAAGCATATTTCCCTGAAATCTTGCAGTTTCCTTCAAGTGCTCTAGAATAATCGCAAAATTCGTCTGATTTAATTCCATACTTATCCCCCGTTCCTTATGTCTCCCATAAATTCGTACTAGAGCGTGTTCGAAAAATGCTTTCTGCCAGATGTGCGTCACAATTTGTGGGAGATTTGTGCCAAATGAAGGGCGCATAGCGGGCTATGTAACCTGAATTTGGTGCAAATATCACGCAAAGTGGGGCGTATAGATGGCAGGAATGATTTTTCAAACACGCTCTAGAGCGTGTTTGAAAAATGCTTTCTGTTATTTTACATGTGTATGGGTAAAAAGATGATCCTGGCAATATTCATAATTTCCATTGCATTTAGAGCAGAACCGGAACTGCACCTCGGGATTGTCTTCACTATTCTTACCACAGATCGCACACTTATGCTTCGCTACATTCGCAGGCTTCGCACGTTTCACTTCCCTATTGTAATCATGCCGTCTTTTTACCTGGCGCGGTGAAATGCGCATCCCTACCCCACTTCTTGTCATCAGGAAGAAAACCACAAAATTAAGGAGCGACGCCCCGATAACAATTTTCGAACTGATATTCCCCTGCAAAAACTGTACCGCAAGAAGCACCCCATATGCTATTCCCATCCATTTGACTTTTATGGGAATTATAAACATCAGCAATACCTGTACATCTGGAAATGTAGCCGCAAATCCCAGAAAAATGGACATATTTACAAAATAAGTGCTGAAGCTGTATGACACATTCTGGAAATATGCCATCTCACCGTAAACTTCTCTTGCCATGTATATATTGAACACTGGAACATAGCTTAATGCCATAACCATGAAACTTCCGAGTATCGTAAAAATCATACCCATGAAAAGATAAACATTATAATGAAAAATTCCCCATGTCCTCTCAAGATTTGTTCCCACCGAGTAATAAAACATCAACATAACAAGAGTAAACAGGTCAAATCTTGACGGCGGTATAATAATCCATGTGACAAGCCTCCAAATCTGACCATGAAGTATCAGATACGGATTCAGTGTCAGAAACTCCACGACTGACGGACTAATAAAATCCAGTATATATCCAAGCACATACCCCAGTATCAGATACAGGGAAAGATTCGGTATCGCATATTTTCCAAACTTTCTCTCCATTTTATTCAAAAAATTCATGTTTTTTCTTCCTGCCTTTCCATTTTTAAACCGGTCTTTTTTCGCTTGCCTTTTCAGTATAGCATTCAGTGCAAAAAATGTAAACCAATCTAAATTTAACCAATTGAAAAATAATATTTTTTTAATAATTTCGTATTGTACAGATTTTCCTGCTCATACATATACATAATATTAGAACGTGTATAAAAACCATTCCAGCCATCTGGCAGAAAGCATTTTTCAAACACGCTCTAGCTAATTTTTCCAAAAAAGTATAATCTTTTCTATAACTTTTAATCAACTGTTTTATTGCCTTTTTGGAATCACTGTCGTATAATAGCAGATATGTGTTAAAAAGGTCGACTCATATGACCGTTCGTACCTAATTATTTTTTAAGTTTTATTTTGTTATGAGAAAGGTATGGTTATTTTCATGAATAAAAATAAGGAATTTTATACACTCGGTATTGACATCGGTTCCACCACTGTAAAGGTTGCAATACTGGATGCAAAGCATAATCTTCTCTTTTCTGATTATCAGAGACATTACGCAAATATACGCGAAACGCTTTCTTCTCTTTTGAAGGACGCATATACAAAGCTTGGAAATCTGACACTCCATCCTATGATTACAGGCTCTGGCGGTCTGACCCTTGCCAATCATCTTGGTGTGCCTTTTGTGCAGGAGGTTATCGCTGTTTCCACATCATTGCAGGAACTTGCTCCGAAGACAGATGTCGCAATCGAGCTCGGCGGCGAGGATGCTAAAATTATCTATTTCGAGGGGGGAAATGTAGAGCAGCGTATGAATGGTATCTGCGCAGGTGGTACAGGCTCTTTTATTGATCAGATGGCTTCCCTGATCCAGACAGATGCTTCCGGTCTCAATGAATACGCGAAAAGTTACAAGTCACTATATACAATTGCTGCACGCTGCGGCGTGTTTGCAAAAACCGATATCCAGCCACTGATCAATGAAGGTGCAACGAAAGAAGATTTGTCGGCTTCCATTTTTCAGGCGGTCGTAAACCAGACTATCAGCGGTCTTGCCTGTGGCAAGCCAATCCGCGGTCATGTGGCCTTTCTGGGCGGTCCGCTTCATTTTCTGTCAGAATTGAAAAATGCATTTATCCGCACCTTAAAACTCGATGAGGAACATATTATAGATGCTGCAAACTCCCATCTTTTTGCAGCAATTGGTTCTGCTCTTAATGCTAAAGAAACTGTCTATTTTTCAATGTCAGAAATGGTTGATAAACTTTCTTCCGACATTAAAATGGAATTTGAAGTTGCCCGCATGGAGCCTCTGTTTTCTGATGAAGAAGAATACGAAAGCTTCCGGACAAGACATGGCTCCCATCATGTAAAGAATGCAAGACTTGCGGATTATCATGGAAAATGTTTTCTGGGAATTGACGCAGGGTCAACAACCACGAAGATTGCCGTCGTTGCCGAGGACGGAACACTTCTGTACTCATTTTACAGCAGCAACAACGGAAGTCCGCTCAAAACTGCAATTTCATCCATTCAGGAAATTTACCGGCTGCTTCCTGGTGATGCTGCAATTGTACATTCCTGCTCAACAGGCTATGGCGAAGCGCTGTTCAAAGCTGCATTTATGCTTGATGAAGGCGAAGTGGAAACAGTTGCCCATTACTACGCGGCTGCATTCTTCAATCCCGATGTCGACTGCATCATTGACATCGGCGGTCAGGACATGAAATGCATTAAAATCAAAAACCAGACTGTAGACTCAGTACAGCTCAACGAAGCATGTTCGTCAGGGTGCGGTTCCTTTATCGAAACTTTTGCGAAATCATTAAATTACAGTGTTCAGGATTTTGCTACGGCAGCTCTTTTTGCAAAGCACCCGATTGACCTTGGTACACGCTGTACCGTTTTTATGAATTCAAAAGTAAAACAGGCACAAAAAGAAGGCGCGGAGGTATCCGATATCTCTGCTGGTCTTGCTTACTCTGTCATCAAGAATGCTCTATTCAAGGTCATCAAGGTGTCTGACGCAAGTGAACTCGGAAAAAATATCGTCGTACAGGGCGGTACTTTTTATAACGATGCAGTCCTTCGCAGTTTTGAGAAAATTGCCAGCTGCGAAGTTATCAGACCTGATATTGCTGGTATCATGGGGGCGTTTGGCGCTGCCCTTATCGCAAGGGAACGATATCAGGCTGCCCCGGAAAATGCGACAACCATGCTTACAATTGACCAGATTAACGAGCTTGCCTTTACCACATCGCTTGTAAAGTGTCAGGGCTGCACAAACTCCTGCCGCCTGACAGTCAACAAGTTCTCTGACGGCAGAAGCTACATATCCGGAAACCGCTGTGAGCGTGGACTTGGAAAGGCAAAGACTGACAGCTCGATTCCAAACCTTTTTGAATACAAGTTAAAGCGCGTATTCACCTATGAACCGCTCTCTGACACAGAGGCAGTACGCGGACGCGTCGGTATTCCAAGAGTATTGAATATGTATGAAAATTATCCGTTTTGGTTTACTCTGTTCACAAAGCTGAAATATCAGGTAGTCCTCTCTCCTTTGTCTAACAGAAAGATTTACGAGATGGGTATTGAATCCATCCCCAGTGAATCAGAATGCTATCCCGCAAAGCTTGCACACGGGCATGTAGAATGGCTGATTCAGCAGAAGGTTGACTTTATCTTTTACCCTGCGCTGTTCTATGAACGAAATGAGTTTGATGAGGCAAACAATCATTACAACTGCCCTATCGTTACCTCCTACTCTGAAAACATCAAAAATAATGTGGAGGCAATCGGCCGCGGTGAAGTTGTATTCAAAAATCCTTTTATGTCATTCAGGGAACCGTCACTTATCCTGCAAGCGCTTGAAAAAGAGTTTCCTGACATCCCTTCTGCAGAGTTAAGGGATGCTGTGGATACGGCATGGGAGGAGCTTGACAATGTGCGCAGGGATATGTGCAGAAAAGGCGAGGAAGTTATTGAATACCTTGAAAAGAATCATACACGCGGTATTGTGCTTGCAGGTCGCCCTTACCACATTGATCCCGAAATCAACCATGGTATTCCTGAGTTAATTACTTCCTATGGTATTGCAGTCCTTACAGAGGATTCCATATCACACCTTGCAAAGCCCGAACGTCCCCTTATCGTATCAGACCAGTGGATGTACCATTCCAGGCTTTACGCCGCTGCAAGCTATGTCAAAACACGTGACGATCTGGATTTGATCCAGCTCAACTCTTTTGGATGTGGTCTGGACGCCGTCACCACTGACCAGGTAAATGATATTCTGACTGGCTCTGGAAAGATTTATACCTGCCTGAAAATTGACGAAGTGAACAACCTTGGCGCTGCAAGAATCCGCATCCGTTCCCTGCTCTCCGCCATCCGTGTGCGCGAACAGCGTCATCAGGAACGCACCATACAGTCCAGCCGCATGAACAGGGTACTCTTCACAAAAGAGATGCGCAAAAATTATACTATTCTGTGTCCACAGATGTCACCGATACATTTTGACCTCTTAGAGCCGACATTCCGAAGATGTGGATACAACCTGGTGGTCTTAAATAATGACAACAGGGGCAGCATTGATATGGGACTGAAATATGTGAACAATGATGCATGCTATCCGTCTCTGCTAGTTGTCGGTCAGATTATGGAAGCTGTACTTTCCGGGAAATACGATACAGACCATCTCGCTGTCGTAATGTCACAGACAGGAGGCGGCTGCCGTGCAACCAACTATATTGGATTTATCCGGCGCGCACTGGAAAAGGCAGGTTACCAGCATATTCCGGTAATTTCAATTAATCTTTCAAAGCTGGAAAGCAATCCAGGCTTTAAACTCACGCCGATGCTTTTGCTCCGCGCAGTATATGCCGTCAATTTTGGTGATATCTTTATGCGCTGTGTATACCGGATGCGCCCCTACGAAGCTGTTCCTGGTTCCGTAAACGAAGTGCATCAGAAATGGATTCAAAAATGCTGTGACTTCCTTGGCCGTAAATATATGTCATTTCATACTTACAAAAAAATGTGTCGTGAAATGATTGCGGAATTTGACGCTATCCCTGTTCTTGATATTAAAAAGCCACGCGTCGGTGTCGTCGGTGAGATTCTGGTAAAATTCTCTCCGGCCGCAAACAATCAGCTTGTAGAACTCCTTGAACATGAGGGCGCAGAAGCAGTCGTACCTGATTTGATGGATTTTATGTTCTATTGCTTTTACAACCAGTTGTACAAAGCAGATAATCTTGGTACCAGCAAGAAAGCCGCTGATATCAGCAGACTTGGCATTAAGGCAATCCAGATGCTTCGAAAACCAATGAGTGAAGCATTTGCTGCAAGCAAACACTTTATTCCACCCGCTGATATCTACGAAACAGCAAAGAGTGCAGAAGAAATTGTATCTATTGGCAACCAGACAGGAGAAGGCTGGTTCCTGACTGGCGAAATGCTTGAATTGATTCATACTGGTACGCCAAATATTGTATGTACGCAGCCCTTTGGCTGTCTGCCAAACCATGTAGTTGGCAAGGGGGTTATCAAAGAACTCCGCAAACGCCATCCTGAAGCAAATATTGTTGCCATTGACTATGATCCGGGCGCTTCCGAGGTTAACCAGCTTAACCGTATCAAGCTGATGCTCTCCACAGCTCAGAAAAACCTGAACCAGGCGATGGAAGCTGAGAAAAACACAGCAAAGCAGCAGAACCTGCATCAGACTGAAAATACAACAAAGAACGTTACGCCAAACAAGAAAAAACATTCAAAAAATACCTCTGGTAACAATAAAAAAGAAAGTACAAATAATAAATCAGCATAAAGGCATATTTGCTCTGCACAGGTCTGTGCAATAAAAATACAGAGCTGTTATATCAGCTCTGTATTTTTATTGCTCTCAGCTCTGTTTCTTTTTATACATATTCTTCCATAACTGAAACTTTCGCTTTGCCCTACTATATTTTTTCTCTTTCACAGTCAAAATGTGTATTTCGTTGTCAGTCAGTTTTTTCTCGAGTGCTTTCACGACATATTCATCCACATTCTCCCTGCTTACCTCACTCTCGCTTGCCTTCAATGCGACAAGCTCCTTAATCATAGAATCCTCCGCACATTTTATATTTGACCTGCATTTGATTGAAATTTCTCCGGTCCCCCATCCAGAAGTCTCATATGTGACTGTCCCTGACTCCATTAAATGCTTAATCGTACACGCAATGATAGATTCTCTCGTCCTCCCTGACTCCATAGAATCCGCCTCCAATCCTAATATTTTATAGTAGACGACAAAAGAATTTGCCGTTTACTATAATTGATGCGCACGACCGCATGCCGCTATGCGGCATGCGGTCGGCGCGAGGAAACGCAAATAATATTTGCATTTCCTATAATTATATCAAGGCATGCCTTATAATTCACAGTTATTGACTGTTCGCGGGAACGGTATAACATCCCTGATATTTCCCATTCCTGTCAGATACATAACGCAGCGCTCAAAACCTAAACCAAAACCAGCATGCCTTGCACTTCCGTAGCGTCTCAAGTCAAGGTAGAAATCATAGTCCTCAGGATTCAGGCTGCATTCCTGCATTCTTTTTTCAAGCACATCAAGCTTATCCTCTCTCTGGCTTCCGCCGATAATCTCCCCTATTCCCGGCACAAGGCAGTCCATAGCCGCAACAGTCTTCTGGTCTTCATTCAGCTTCATGTAAAATGCTTTTATCTCCTTTGGATAGTCCGTAACAAACACTGGTCTTCCAAAAAGCTTTTCTGTCAGGTAACGCTCATGCTCTGTCTGTAAATCACATCCCCATGACACCTTATACTCAAATGTATCATTGTACTTCTCAAGCTCTGTAATGGCGTCTGTGTACGTAATATGCCCAAACTCGGAATTTGCCACATGCTGAAGTCTTTCAATCAGTCCCTTATCCACAAACTGATTAAAAAATGCCATCTCCTCGGGAGCTTTTTCCAGCACATAATTGATAATATATTTTAACATATTTTCAGCAAGCATCATATCATCCCTGAGATCTGCAAATGCAATTTCAGGCTCTATCATCCAAAATTCTGCCGCATGGCGTGTGGTATTGGAATTTTCAGCGCGGAATGTAGGTCCAAATGTATAGATATTCTTAAATGCCATTGCATACGTCTCACCGTTCAGCTGACCGCTTACTGTCAGATTGGTGGGCTTGTTGAAGAAATCCTTGCTAAAATCAACCTGACCATCCACCATTGGAAGATTCTTTAAATCAAGTGTTGTCACCTGAAACATCTCCCCTGCACCCTCGCAGTCACTCCCTGTAATAAGTGGTGTGTGAACATATACAAAATCCCTCTCCTGGAAAAATTTGTGAATCGCATATGCACAAAGCGAGCGCACTCTGAAAACTGCCTGAAACGTATTCGTACGCGGTCTCAGATGCGAAATTGTCCTAAGGTACTCGAAACTATGTCTCTTTTTCTGCAGCGGATAGTCTGGTGCAGAATCCCCCTCTATCTCAATTCTCGATGCCTGTATCTCAAATGGCTGCTTTGCTTCTGGTGTAAGTGTCACTACTCCTGTGGCAATTATTGCCGCACCCACATTCAGCTTTGAAATAGCTGTAAAATTATCCAGGGAATCACTGTATACAACTTGAAGCGGTTCAAAAAATGTACCGTCATTTATTACCAGAAAACCAAATGTCTTGGAATCTCTTTTACTTCTAAGCCACCCTCCGATTGTTACCTCCTTATCCGCATACTCCTTATAATTGTGATATAATTCGCGTATGTTTATCATTTTGCTTTTCCTTTCTTTTTTCATAATTGTTCATTTCATCTTAACTTAATATGGAAGAAACTACGCCTGTCAACACGCAAAAAGTCCATTCACTTTGCTTTCCATTATACCCTTTTCAGGCTATGTACGCAATTGTGTTTGGACTTTTATTTAAATTTTTGTTATAAATTTACAATTCCTTTCAACCACACTTCTGACTACTGCGCCGCCTGCATCTGAGCCATCTGAATAATGTCAGATATCTCCATGCCAGATTTTTGAACAACCATCCTAAGCTCATTAAGTTCTTCCATCTTCTGCATCTCTAACAGTTCATTGAGCTCGTCTCTTTCTTTCTTTACTCTGGTAGACAGCGCATCAATGAGTTCTTCCTTCTGTGCAATCTTTTCCTGTAATGTTTTTTTTACTCCTCTTGCCATATCCATTCTCCTTACAAAATACAATTATATAACAGTCCAGACTGTTATTTATTCTTTATATGTATTAAATTATATGGACAAGAAAGGAAAAATATTCATACTTTTCTATTTTTTGTTACGACTTCGCTTCTCAAAGAAATGATCCACTTCTCTTTTTACATCTGAAGGCTGTAAGGTCTTAGACAGATATCCTTCTGGCTTTAAATTAATTACCTTTTTCACACTCTCCCTGTCAACCCTGCTGGTCAGGAAAATAACAGGAATATCCGCATATTCCTCCTCTGAGCGAATCATTTCCAAAACCTGTCCACCATCACAGACAGGCATTTCATAATCAAGCAAAACCAAATCCGGACGATTTAGAGTGATAGTTCTAATCGCGGACATTCCGGACTTCGCCAGCATAACATTATAATCCGTATCAAGCAAGTCCTTCATCGTCTTTAACATAAACTCAGAGTCATCTACCACAAGCACTGTCTTCTTTTGGTTTACTGCATCCTGTTCCACTTTTTTCTTATTCAGATATTTTTCCACCTCAGCCATGGCATTATCTGCTAAAATCGCAGTCCCGCCTTCGCTTTGAATCATATGCGGCGCTATCATACAGTATGCGAAATAGCCTTTACCTGTATCGAACAAAAGACTGAACTGCGGATTCTGTTTCTCAAATACATGTTGAAACTGATCATAGGTCAATAATTGTTCCTCTTTTATCTCATATGAAGCTGAGTCTGGAAAATGTCCCCTGATTTGGTCAATAAATTGTCTCGAAATATATCGGGCAGCATTCATCAGCATCGTACTAAGCGCTTTCGACTGATTATCCATCATACCGCCAACCGTAGCAAGAATGAGCTTCTCCTCAAAAACCAATAAAAACTCCCACTTTTTGCCTTCTTTTGAACAATAAATTAAACGGTAGTATACCCCGTCTCCAAACTTTTCTCCGCCATAACAGTCACTTACCAACCGCGACTCAAGACGAAACATATCATTTAAAAGCCGATTAATTAACTGCCCCATCGCCGCCTGTTCCTCTTCCGGCAGCAAATTTGCCCACTGGCTTACCACTTCAGTTTCTACAATTGCATGATCTTCTATCAGAGTATGACCAAGCAGCCAGCCTGCACAGACACCCAGAAAATGATTGATTGCATCCTCCGAATACCCTGTCAGCTCCAATTCCCTTTCCAATGTCGGAAGTGTTCTTTCCCGAAAATTCCTATGAATCCGTCTATGCATCTCAAATCCCGCATAATGAATGG
>JAIECJ010000119.1 GCA_029068555.1 Lachnospiraceae bacterium | reverse complement strand
GTGCAAAATCTGTTATAATTCACACCTCAATAACTTATAAGCTGATGAAAACTGGCGTTGGTGTGAATTGTAACGAAGGTATTAGGGCGTGTTTAAAAAATCATTCTTCAAACACGCTCTAGCATCATCCATCATTTTGTCCCACCTGCCTTAAAATTGTAAACTGGTCTGATAACTTTCTCAATAGTCACAGTCTTTCCAATTACGTTTCGCATATCCTCTATTTTCCGATACGCAAACGGCGATTCATCCAATGTATCTTTATTAATACAGGTAGAATAAATGCCCTCCATCGTCTTTTTAAATTCGGAAACAGTATGGTGCTCTTTCACCTCAGAGCGCCGGTAAACCCGCCCTGAACCATGCGGAGCGGATTCATTCCAGTCCGTATTGCCAAGCCCTGTTCCCAAGATAATCCCGTCACGCATATTCATCGGAATGATCACTTTCTCCCCTGCCCTCGCACTGATTGCACCTTTTCTCAGGAGTGGCACATCTCCTGAAAAATCAATGTAATTGTGGATACAGGTATAGCAGTCAAGCACTTTCCATTTCATACCGCGTACAATCTCGTCTATCATTGCCTCCCTGTTAATCCGCGCAAACTCCTGCACAATTTCCAAATCATGCAGATAATCCGCCAGCAGTTCTCCCTCCAGGCAAGTCAAGTCATATGGCGCGTGTCCCTGTTTCTTCATCTGAGATGCTTTTTGTCCTTCTTTCAGATAATACTCTGTCACTTCCATTCCGAGGTGACGGCTGCCGGAATGAATCACAAGATAAAGCGCACCCTCCTCGTCTTTATCCACTTCAATAAAATGGTTGCCTCCGCCAAGCGTTCCGATGCTGCGCTCTGCCTTCGCTTCCTCGACTGCCTTGAAGCAGCGCAGTCTGCGAAGTTCTGCCCTGTCGCTCAGTTTGTGGCAAGTCTTCCTGACTGCGCCGCCGACAGGCACATTGTCGCGAATCACGGTATCCAGCTTCTGACACTCAATGTGTTTTGCCTTTACTTTGGCAAGTGTCATGCCGCATCCGATATCCACACCGACCAGATTCGGCATCAGAGAATCCCCCACCGTCATGGTCAGTCCGATTGTCCCTACCTTTCCGGGATGGACATCCGGCATGACACGTATCCTGCTGCCTGCAGCGCTTGAATGGTCGCAAATCATCTGAAGCTGTTTGCGTGCGTAATCATCCATCGCGTACTGTTCGTTTTCTGTAGTATAAACAATTGCATTTGTGTATTTTCCGTATATTGTAATCATAAAACCTCTATTCCCTTCCAATCCTTTTCTTTCATGGTCGTGCGTAAAACAGCCATATCTATTCTCTTTCGCAAAGGCAGTTGTTCTCTCTGTAGACAGCATATTCATAAAAACAGCTGTTCTTTCATCCCACCAAGGATAAAATTGTGGGGCAGAAAAAAAGCACCTCCGATAAAGGCGCCTTTTCCAAAAAAACTTGAGATTTCGTACAAATACAATTCAATACAAAAATACTCTGTTGGAACGGTACAACACATCTGCACCAGTTCCTTGTAACGCTCCAAGGAGAACCGCACCCTGCCTGTCAGTTATTAAATTCTGTTGGTTATTCATACTATACTGCATTTTGTCCTCCTTATCGAGCTTGTTGTTAACAGTTACACGTAACAGTTTCGCTTTTGGCATTCTGTTTCGTTTGTACAGAGTTCGTGCTCTCTGTCATTTCAAAAATATTTACCAGCAGTGTCCATGATGTCCGCTTCTGTGATGTCTGCTTCCATGGCAGCCGTAATAATAATTAGAATCGTATGTCACTGTAGGCGCTGCATAGGTGACTGTGGATGTACCTGAAACTGCCGTACTGCTAACAGCACCGTCCAATGTCTCGGCCGGAACAGGTTTCCCATGGTCATGACAGTGATCACAGATGCCGTCCTCGTCCTCATCTACAAAGAAGTCACAGATTCCATCTGTATTTACATCGGCATAGCAGTGAAAATCACAGATTCCATCGCCGTCCTCATCTACAAAATAATGGTTTCCACAGATTCCGTCACCATCTGTATCCATAAAGCATTCCCCAAGGCTGCATCCTCCGATATGACAGGTCTCGACATCTTCTGCGGCATGAACGGAAAGCACCGGCGCAAACACGACCGCACAGGCAAGTCCCATCGCCAACAATTTCTTCATATCCATATACCTCCTAAAATTTAGAAAATCCCCTGCTTTTCTCTACCATAGCACATTTGATGTTTTTTTTCAAGCAATATATAATGGTTTCCTGCAGATTCTGTAAAAGTTCGTTACTGTTCACACCTACGCCAAAGTAGTGGCAATCATGCGCCAAAATGCTTGCCTTTTAGCATTTTGTGTGCAAAATCTGTTATAATTCACACC
>JAIECJ010000118.1 GCA_029068555.1 Lachnospiraceae bacterium | reverse complement strand
TGCACACAAAATGCTAAAAGGCAAGCATTTTGGCGCATGATTCCCACTACTTTGGCGTAGGTGTGAACAGTAACCTTAAACTGAAACGTATGTTTGAAAAAATACGCAAAAGTATTTGCAATCTTGGAAAGATGTGTTATACTCTTATAGGGCAAATGTGTCCCATGTACGCTATATACAAGAATTTTTTGATAGTGGTATAAATTTAGAAAGGTATGGTTCATTCAAAATGGCAAAAGCAGATAACAATGTGTACGACGCCTCTAGCATCACTGTTCTGGAGGGACTTGAGGCAGTCCGGAAAAGACCAGGTATGTACATTGGAAGTGTTTCAACAAAGGGTCTGAATCATTTGATATATGAAATCGTGGACAACTCTGTAGATGAGCATCTGGCGGGGGTGTGCAGCGAAATCCGCGTTACACTTGAAAAGGATGGTTCGGCAACCATATCCGATAATGGCAGGGGGATTCCTGTCGGCATGCATGAAAAAGGAGTCAGCGCAGAACGTGTCGTATTTACAACGCTTCATGCAGGCGGAAAATTTGACAATAATGCTTACAAGACAAGCGGCGGGCTTCATGGGGTAGGTTCCTCTGTCGTCAATGCACTTTCTACACAGCTGACTGTCACAGTAAAGAGTGGTGGACTGATTCATCAGGATAAATACGAATATGGAAATCCCGTAATTGAATTGGTTGACGGATTGCTTCCTGTCATTGGCAAGACGCGGGAAACTGGAACAACGATCAATTTTACACCAGATCCATCCATATTTGACAAGACACGTTTCAAATCGGATGATGTCAAGAGCCGCCTTCATGAGACAGCATACCTTAATCCAAAGCTCACAATTATATTTACTGACAACCGCAAGGACGAACCAGAGACAATTACATACTGCGAGCCTGAGGGAATTATCGGATATGTAAAGGATTTAAATAAAAATAAGGAAACGCTGCACGATATTATTTACTTTACAGGTATCAGCGAGGATATTACTGTGGAATGTGCATTCCAATATGTGAATGAGTTTCATGAGAATGTGCTCGGATTTTGTAACAATATTTACAATGCCGAGGGTGGAACCCACCTGACTGGATTTAAGACGATGTTTACGTCAATTATTAACAATTATGCGCGTGAACTTAATATATTAAAAGAAAAAGATGTTAACTTTACAGGAGCTGATGTGCGAAATGGAATGACAGCCGTTGTTTCTATTAAGCACCCTGCACCGAGATTTGAGGGACAGACCAAGACGAAACTTGATAATCAGGACGCAGCCAAATCAGTTAGCAAAGTAACAGGAGATGAGGTTCCGCGCTATTTTGACAGGAATGTTGAAGTTTTAAAAAGCGTCATTTCCTGTGCCGAAAAGGCTGCCAAAATCCGAAAGACAGAGGAAAAAGCCAAGACAAATATGCTTACGAAGCAGAAATTTTCCTTTGACTCCAACGGCAAACTGGCAAACTGCGAATCCAAAGACTACGGGAAATGCGAGATTTTTATCGTAGAGGGGGATTCCGCCGGTGGAAGTGCAAAGAGCGCACGAGATAGAAACTATCAGGCGATTCTACCTATCAGAGGTAAAATCCTGAATGTTGAGAAGGCAAGCATTGACAAGGTTCTGGCAAACGCGGAAATTAAGACGATGATTAATGCTTTCGGCTGTGGATTTTCAGAAGGATATGGTAACGATTTTGACATTTCCAAGCTTAAGTATGACAAAATTGTTATCATGGCAGATGCCGATGTGGACGGTGCCCATATCAGCAATTTACTGCTCACTCTTTTTTACCGGTTCATGCCAGAATTAATTTATGAAGGGCATATCTACATTGCAATGCCGCCACTGTATAAAGTGATGCCTGCGAAGGGAAAAGAAGAGTACCTTTATGATGAAAAAGCGCTTGAAAAATACCGCAAAACACACAAAGGAGCTTTTACGCTGCAAAGATATAAAGGACTTGGCGAGATGGATGCAGACCAATTGTGGGAAACGACACTGAATCCCCAAACCAGAATTTTAAAACAGATTGAGATAGAAGATGCACGCATGGCATCCGAGATAACTGAATTGTTGATGGGGACAGATGTTCTTCCAAGAAGAACATTTATATATGAGCATGCAACAGAAGCAGAACTTGATATATAATTAAAGCAAGGAGCAGATTGACGAATGGAAGATAGAATTATAAAAACCGAATATTCAGAGACAATGCAGCGGTCATTCATTGATTATGCCATGAGTGTCATTATTGCGAGGGCTTTGCCTGATGTGCGGGACGGACTCAAGCCTGTTCAAAGACGAACCTTATATGATATGCATGAGCTGGGAATCCGGTATGATCGCCCCTATCGAAAAAGTGCCCGTATTGTAGGCGATACGATGGGTAAATATCACCCGCATGGTGACAGTTCTATCTATGATGCGCTGGTGGTATTGACTCAGGATTTTAAGAAAGGACTTCCTCTCATAGACGGGCATGGCAACTTTGGTAATATTGAGGGCGACGGGGCCGCTGCGATGCGATACACGGAAGCAAGACTGCAAAAAATCTCACAGGAGGCTATCCTTGCAGATCTTGACAAAGACGTCGTTGATTTTGTGCCGAATTTTGATGAGACAGAAAGAGAGCCAAGTGTTCTCCCATGTCGTTTTCCTAATCTGCTCGTAAATGGATCAGAAGGCATCGCGGTAGGTATGGTCACAAACATTCCCCCACACAACCTTGGGGAAGTCATAGATGCTACCAAGGCATATATGATGAATGAGGGAATATCTACACGCGAGCTTATGAAGTATATCAAGGGACCTGATTTCCCGACGGGAGGTATTGTCTGCAACAAGGACGAACTCTTATCCATATATGAGACTGGCACTGGCAAAATCAAACTGCGCGGCAAAGTTGAAATAGAAAAAACAAAAGGCGGAAAGCTGAATCTGGTCATAACAGAAATTCCATACACCATGATAGGCGCGAATATTGGTAAATTTTTACAGGATGTTGCTTCTTTGTATGAGCAGAAAAAGGCTCCAGAAATTGTTGATATATCGAACCAGTCCTCAAAGGAGGGGATTCGCATTGTCATAGAGCTGAAAAAAGATACAGATGTAGAGAACTTTAAGAATCTTCTGTATAAAAAAACGCGTCTTGAAGACACTTTTGGCGTCAATATGATTGCTATTGCTGACGGCAGACCGGAAACTCTGGGATTAAAAGGCATTATCGCAAGAAATGTTGCATTCCAATATGAGATTGCCACACGGAAATACACAACTTTGTTTAATAAGCAATTGGAAATAAGTGAGAATCAGTAAGGGATTTTCCGCGCCTGAAATATAATAGATCTTATCATAGAAATTCTTCGTGGTTCCAAAGACCGCAATATGGTCAAAAACTGTTTGACGAGCGGCAATACGAATGGCATCAAATTTCGTTCAAAGGAATCTGCCATTATGGCTGAACAGTTAAACTTTACAGAACGACAGGCAAATGCGATTCTTGACATGAGGTTATATAAACTCATCGGGCTGGAAATCGAAGCGCTCATGAAAGAGAATAAAGAGACAAACGCTAATATCTATAAGTATGAAGATATTCTTGACCGGCGTGATTCCATGGCACAGGTAATCATCCAGGAGCTTGATGCGTTAAAAAAGGAGTATGCGGCAAAACGCAGAACGCGGATTGAAAACGCTGAGGAGGCTGTATATGAGGAGAAAAAGCCTGAGGAGATGGAAGTGATATTCCTTATGGACAGGTTCGGTTACTGTAAGACGATTGATATGTCTACATATGAACGAAACAAAGAAACGGCTCATGCGGAATTTAAGTATGTCGTCAAATGCCGCAATACAGGACGGATATGTATATTTACCAATACAGGACAGCTTCACACGATTAAAGTAACTGATATTCCGTTTGGAAAGTTCAGGGATAAAGGACTACCGGTTGACAATATCAGCAATTATACTTCGGGAAATGAGGAAATCATTAATATTGCAAGCCAGTCTGAATTAAACCTGTACAGACTGCTGTTTGTCACAAAGCAGGGGATGTGTAAAATTGTAAGTGGAGGCGAATTTGATGTGTCAAAACGAACCGTTGCATCAACAAAGCTGAATGAGGGGGATGAGCTGGTTGATATTGAAGTTGTTACAAAGCACCAGCATATCATTCTTCAGAGTAGGGAGGGTTATTTTCTGAGGTTTGATGCAGACGAAATTTCGGAGTTGAAAAAAAACGCAATCGGAGTCAGGGGTATGAAACTTGGAGACAGTGATTACATTGAAAATGTATATTACTGTCAGCCGGGTGAGGATGGTACAATTACCTATAAGGATAAAAATATTTCATTAAATAAATTAAAAGTTAATAAAAGAGATGCAAAAGGAACCAAAATTAGGGTATAATCAAATATATTATACTTGAGAAAATTTAGGAGATTATAAAATGAGAGTGATTGCAGGAACTGCCAGACGTCTTTTACTAAAGACACCCGAGGGGCTTGACACACGACCGACAACCGACAGAATAAAAGAAACACTTTTTAATATGCTCATGCCATACTTGTCAGGTGCAGTGTTTGTTGATTTATTTTCTGGCAGCGGCGGTATCGGTATTGAGGCGTTGAGCCGCGGAGCCAGAAAAGCTTATTTTGTGGAAAATAACCAAAAGGCGATTGCATGTATTACAGATAATATTGAGCATACGCATTTTACGGACAAGTCTGTTGTTTTAAAGCAGGATGTTTTTTCTGCTCTCAGGGGAAGCATAAAAGATACTGCCGATATTATATTTCTCGATCCGCCGTATCAGCAGGAATATGAGAAAAAGGTTTTGGAGCTTCTAAGAGATGCTTCTTATGTCAATCAAGATACGCTGATTGTCGTGGAAGTTTCAGCCGAAACATCTTTTGATTATGCAGAGGCGCTTGGATTTTTTGTTGATAAAGAAAAACGGTATAAAACAAATAAGCACGTTTTTATCAGAAAAAAATAATTTGGAAATTATGTATACTGGAGGAAGATATACGATGAATGCTGCAATCTATCCGGGAAGCTTTGACCCGATGACTCTTGGGCACCTCGATATTATAAAACGTGCATCTATTATGTTTGATGAACTGACTGTAAGTGTTTTGGATAATAAGGCTAAGAATGCGTTGTTTTCTGTCGAGGAACGTGTTAGTATATTAAAAGAGGCTACAAAGGATCTGCCAAATGTAACAGTTGACTCCTTTAATGGTCTTTTGATTGATTATGCGAGACAAAAGGATGTACATATTTCAGTGCGCGGACTGCGTGCTATTACAGATTTTGAGTACGAATTACAGACTGCCCAGACAAACAGAATGCTGTCAAGCGGAGAACTTGATACCGTTTTTTTGACAACCAGTCTTGAGTATGCTTATCTTAGTTCGTCAAGTGTAAAGGAAATTGCTTCATTTAGTGGAGACATTTCACAGTGTGTACCTGATTTTGTAGCGAAACTTGTATATGACAAAATGAAAAATATGTGATATGGTAGCTATGAAGGTGCAAACTGGCTACAAAGAACAAGAATTATAGGGGGAGTAATATGAGCAGCAGAATAGAGCAGTTAATTGAAGAAATAGAGGAATATATAGACAGCTGCAAATATAAAGCATTTTCGACAGATGTTATCATGGTAAATAAGGCAGATATTGATGATTTACTGCGTGAACTGCGCATGAAAACACCAGAAGAAATAAAGCGCTACCAGAAGATAATTTCCAATAAAGAGGCTATTTTAAATGATGCAAAGCAAAAAGCCCAGGAATTGCTAAACAATGCTGCGGTTCAGACAAATGAGCTTATCAGCGAACACCAGATAATGCAGCAGGCTTATGCACAGGCGAATGAGATAGTAGAGATGGCTACTAAACAGGCGCAGGACATACTTGACAATGCGACAATTGAGGCAAATAACGTAAAAGCTGCTGCAATGCAGTATACAGACAGTATTCTTGCCAATCTGGAAAATATTTTAAAGCAGTCTATTGAAATTTCTACACGCGATTACAATACTCTGGTCGGAAATCTTCGCGAAATTGACAATGTTGTCACAGCGAACAGGGCTGAACTTGTTCCTGTGGAAGAGATTGTTGCGGAAGTACAGGCTGCTGAGGGAGCAGGAACTGATAATATAGACTTAATTTAAAAATTGTGTACACTATATAACCCACAGTTTTTTCTGTGGGTTATATTAACTTATATTTTGGGCTTGTCTGAACAATTCCTGTCAAATGACAGGAAGGACAGGAAAAATATATCAGATAGCAAAATGGAGGCGTTATATGAAAGCAACATTCAATAAGGCAATTACATTAATTTTATGTATTATTATAGCTGCAATACCTTTTTCTGCACTGTTCTCTTCAGAGGCAGATGCAGCAGAACCGATAGTCATAGTCATTGATCCTGGGCATGGCGGAGCAAATCTTGGTACAGATTATCTGCCAATACCAGAAAAAACATATACAATGACAGTGGCCCTATACATGAAGGAACAGTTGGAAAAATATGAGAATGTACAGATATACCTGACACATACGGAAGATATTGATATGTCACTTGAGGAACGGGCAGAATTTGCAGACAAAGTCAATGCGGATTTTCTATTTTCACTGCATTTTAACATGTCCATTTCCCACATACTATACGGAAGTGAGATATGGGTTCCGTCAATGGGTCAGCTATACAGCCAGGGGTGTTCCGCTGGAAACGAATTCCTAAAGCAGTTTGAGGAAATGGGACTTTTTAACCGTGGCATAAAAACCAGAATCGGAAGCAAAGGAACCGATTATTATGGCATCATACGCCAGTGTGCAATCCGAAATATTCCATCTATCATTGTGGAACATTGTCATGTGGACAATGCAAATGATGTTCCTTTTATACAATCACAGGAAAAACTCAAGGAATTTGGCGTGCGCGATGCAGAAGCGGTTGCAAGATACTTTGGCTTAAAATCAAAGGATGGAAAAACAGATTACAGCAGCTATGCACCGCTGGCAGTTCCAGTACCGGCAAATCGTGTATACAATGACTCTACAGCACCTTTATATCTAAA